>CALKUJ010000048.1 GCA_937996825.1 uncultured Polynucleobacter sp.
ACTGGAGTTCAGACGTGTGCTCTTCCGATCTAGCCAAATCATTAACAAACTTCAAGAAGTCGTCATTTTTAGCACAGAAGTCTGTTTCAGAGTTAACTTCAATAATTGCACCAGTTTTGCCATCAGCACTAATGCTGACACCAACAGTACCTTCAGCAGCAACACGGCCAGCAGCCTTGCTTGCCTTGTTACCAAAGCGAACACGCAAGATTTCTTCAGCACGCGCCATATCGCCTTCGGCTTCTGTTAAAGCCTTTTTACAATCCATCATAGGCGCATCGGTGCGCTCACGTAATTCTTTTACCATTGAAGCGGTAATTTCAGCCATGTTCAACTCCTTAAATTCTTATCCTTCATCTAGTGTTTACTAGATGACCACTAAAGCTAGCTATACAGCTATAAAAAAAGGGGCCGCAGCCCCTTTAGGGTATTACTCAGCCGAAGCTTCCACAGTTTCTTCATCAGCAGTTTTAACAATCTCTGCGATGAATTGATTACGACCTTCTAACACGGCATCTGCAATGCCACGAGCATAAAGGCGAATCGCACGGCTTGAGTCATCGTTGCCAGGGATAACGTATGTAACGCCATCTGGTGAGTTATTTGTATCAACAACACCAATCACTGGGATACCCAATTTAGCTGCTTCAGTAACTGCACCGCTTTCATGACCAACGTCAACGATGAAAATCGCATCAGGCAAGCCGCCCATTTCTTTAATACCACCGATAGAACGTGAAAGTTTTTCAACTTCGCGTTTGTATCCTAAAGCTTCTTTTTTACCGAATTTTTCCAAGCTACCGTCTTGTAGCATTGTTTCGTAGTCAGTTAAACGTTTGATTGATTGTTTAACTGTTTTGAAGTTAGTCAATGTGCCGCCCAACCAGCGAGCATCAACGTAAGGCATACCAGCACGAGTTGCCTCTTCAGCAATGATCTCTTTTGATTGACGCTTTGTACCTACGAACAAAATTGTGCCGCGGTTTGAAGCCACTTGACGCACGAATTTTTGCGCTTCCAAGAACATTGGAAGAGTTTTTTCGAGGTTAATGATATGAATTTTGTTGCGATGACCGAAAATATAAGGGGCCATCTTTGGTGACCAGAAGCGAGTTTGGTGCCCAAAATGGCAACCGGCTTCTAGCATTTGACGCATAGTCACTGACATGTAAATCTCCTAAGGGTTGTGTCTAGAACCAAGTCCTGACTGCACTAAAAAGTGCCACCCTGGACGGCTTGGTTCGTGATTCTGCTCCAGACCATCTGAAACAGTGTGCGTATTCTACCCTAAAAATCCTATTAAAGCCATGAAAACAATGAATTTATGCTGGATAATCGAGCTATGTTGACTGAAACCAAAAAACCCACTTCTCAAGAATTCATCGCTGGTATGCGTGAGGCTGGTCGCTTGGCCAGCGAGGTACTCGACCACGTAACCCCCTTTATAAAGGCTGGGGTCACGACTGGGGAATTGGACCAAATTTGCCATGATTACATGGTCAATGTCCAAAAAACGGTGCCAGCCCCCCTCAATTATCAGCCTCCAGGCTATCCGCCCTTCCCAAAATCCATCTGCACATCCGTCAATGACGTGATTTGCCATGGCATACCAGGCGACCGAATCCTGAAGGATGGCGATGTGGTTAATCTGGACATCACCGTGATCACGCAAAGTGGCTATTACGGCGACACCAGCCGCATGTTCTCAATTGGTGAACCATCAATTTTGGCCAAAAGACTGTCACAGATCACTTATGAATGCATGTGGCTTGGTATTGCCCAAGTCAAACCAGGCTGCACCTTGGGTGATATTGGCCATGCAATCCAAAGTCATGCTGAACATGCTGGATATTCAGTGGTGAGAGAGTATTGCGGTCATGGCATTGGACAAGTCTTCCACGATGAACCACAAATTGTTCATTACGGTAAACCTGGTTTAGGTGAAAAATTGCATGAAGGCATGACCTTCACCATCGAACCCATGATCAATGCTGGAAAACGAGACATCAGAACCATGCCTGATCAATGGACAGTTAAAACTAAGGACCGCAGCTTATCTGCTCAGTGGGAACACACTTGCTTAGTGACCCCAACTGGGGTTGAAGTTTTGACCTATTCTGCGGGAAGCCCTCCGCCACCAGCCTGTGTTGGCAATCTGAAGTTCAGACCTTAAACCAGCGCCATATGGACACCCTTGCAACTCTTAAAACTCGTCGTGAGGCTCGCCTTGAAGAGTTCAAAAAGGATCTGAATGTTCATAAGTTAACCAAAGATATTTGCCAACTCATTGACCAGCAGTTGCTCTTAGCGTGGCAAGAAAATGGTTTGGATGACTACGCCGCCCTTGTAGCGGTTGGTGGCTTTGGTCGAGCTGAGCAATATCCTTATTCAGATGTTGATATCTTGGTTCTGCTCTCTGAAAAACTGACCGAGGCTGAACTGGCATTGGCGCATCCCAAAGTGGAAAGCTTCATCACTCGTTGCTGGGACTTGGGCATTGAGATTGGATCGTCAGTCCGTAACATCGAAGAATGTTTACAGGAATCAGCAGCAGATATCACTGTTAGAACAGCCCTTTTGGAATCTCGTTTAGTCGGTGGAGACAAGAAACTTTATCGTCGCTTCTTGGTCCAGTTTGATGCGGTCATGGATGCCAAAGCGTTTTACCAGGCGAAATTATCAGAACTGCGTCAACGTCATCATAAATACAACGACACCCCCTACTCCTTAGAGCCCAACTGTAAAGAGAGTCCAGGTGGACTTCGAGATCTACAAGTGATTTTATGGATGACAAAAGCTGCTAAGTTGGGTAACAGCTTTTCTGATTTACATAAAAAAGGTCTACTGACCAAGCGTGAATCTTTAGAGATCAATAGAAATCTGAAGCTATTACAAACCTTGCGCACCCAATTGCATTTGGTCGCCAAAAGGCGTCAAGATGTCCTCGTATTTGATTTACAGACTCAGTTAGCTGAATCCTTTGGTTTGACATCAGAGAATGGCACTCGTGCCAGTGAAAAAATCATGAAGCAGTATTACTGGGCTGCAAAAGCTGTGACTCAGTTAAATGAAATACTTCTACAAAACATCGAAGCGATACTCTTTCCTAAAGAATCAAGAATCACCAGACCAGTCTCAGAGCATTTTGTTGAGAGACAAGGCTTGCTGGACATCGTTGACCCCAACTTGTTTGAAAAACACCCCAATCAAATTTTGCGGGCATTTTTGCTCTACACAAAAACTCCAGGAGTCAAAGGATTTTCAGCACAAATCTTAAGAGGTTTGTACAACGCTAGAAATCTTATGAATGCCCAATGGCGTCAACAAGCTGAAAACCGTGAGTACTTCATGGAGATTGTGCGCCAACCTCATGGCGTCACCAATGCATTCCGCATGATGAATCAAACCAGCGTATTAGGTCGATACTTACCTGCGTTTAGAAAAATCGTCGGACAGATGCAACATGATTTATTCCATGTGTACACAGTCGATCAACACATCTTGATGGTGCTGCGCAATGTTCGACGCTTCTGGATCGTTGAACACACTCATGAGTTCCCATTTTGCAGCCAATTAGCAGCCAACTATGACAAGCCGTGGCTTCTGATCTTGGCGGCCTTGTTCCATGACATCGCCAAAGGACGTGGTGGTGATCACTCTGAGCTTGGTAGAAAAGATGCTCGACTATTCGCCAAACAGCATGGCTTGAGCAAAGAAGATACTGATTTATTGGTCTGGTTAGTTGCCGAACATTTGACCATGAGCCAAGTAGCACAAAAACAAGATATCAGCGATCCGGACGTGATCAAAGCTTTTGCTAAGAAAGTAAAAACTGAACGACGATTAACCGCCCTTTATTTGCTGACCGTTGCCGATGTTCGAGGTACCAGCCCCAAAGTATGGAATGCCTGGAAAGGCAAACTCTTGGAGGATTTGTATAAGCTGACTTTGCGTATCTTGGGTGGTGAGCAGCATGATCTTAGCTCTGAGCTTGAGCAAAACCAGTCAGAAGCCAAACAAATGTTGCGTCTTTTTGGCTTACAAGCAGATGCCCACGAAAACCTCTGGAAACAACTAGACATCTCCTTCTTCTTAAGACATGAGCCCAGTGATATTGCATGGCTGACCAAGCATTTGCATGGGCGCGTGAATCACCCAGAGCCAATCGTGAGAGCTCGTCTTTCTCAAATTGGTGAAGGTCTGCAGGTCGGGGTTTACGTCAACGATCAGGTAGATTTATTTGCCAGAATTTGTGCTTACTTTGATCAACAAGGTTTTTCTATTTTGGATGCCAAGATTCATACAACACAACATGGCTATGCCTTGGATACATTCCAAATTGCTGGCACTAATTTATTACGTGAAGGTGGTCACTACCGTGACATCATTCAATTGGTTGAACATGACTTGGCTGCGATGCTGCAACAAAGTGCCCCACTACCAAACCCAAGTAAGGGTCGCTTATCCAGACAATCAAGAAGCTTTCCAATCCAACCTCGCGTCAGCCTGAGAGCTGATGAGCGCGGTCAATATTATGTCTTATCAGTATCTGCCAATGACAGAACAGGACTTCTTTACGCCATAGCAAAAATTTTGGCAGAACATCATATTTCTTTGCACACTGCCAGAATCAATACATTGGGTGAGCGCATTGAAGACGTGTTTTTGTTAGATGGGCACAATCTGTCAAAGGATTCAAAAATCCAAGTACAGCTTGAAACAGAGATTTTGGACGCTTTGGCCATTTAATTTTTTGCTACAAAGTTGAGCACTCTTTTAATACGTTCATTAGTCACCTCACTAAACCCGAACCATTTTGAAACCTCAGGATCTGTTGGGTTTGACTGACTGATGGGATTGAGTAAAAAAGCACAATCAATGTGCCAATGCTCGGGCTCAGCTTTAATGGGATTCTCAGGTATTAGATGAATATCGATATCTACCGGGACATCATCTCCAAGTAATGCCGTATGCCAACCGGTTTCTTCGAGAACCTCTCTTTGAGCAGCAATATGGGGAAACTCCCCATCATCTATATGACCACCAGGCT
>CALKUJ010000049.1 GCA_937996825.1 uncultured Polynucleobacter sp.
ATGATAGCTGGTGTGGTGGCACTGATTTTCTTAAGAATGAAAAAATCTTCTTCGTGAGTGACTTTGAACGTTCAACCACTTTAGAGCACATGCGCTCTGAAGCCAGAACCAATCATTTATCTAACAATGGATTAATGACAGATCGCGCCCTCTGAAATTCTTTTTCAGAGAACATCTCGGGCTTATTGAGATATTCCAAAGCCCAGTCGATTGAATCATTGCCCCAAAAGACTTGTTCATTGATTCTTAGACTTGGCACACCAAACACACCATGATTGGCAGCAGTCTGGGTTGTATCAATCAAGGCTTTCTTGATTTGTTCATCTTGTGGCTTGGGCGTATTCTTTGGCAAGCCAATGGCTTCACAAAAACCTTCCCATTCAAGCTCTGGATCATGCCCCTGCCCCCAAACAAAATCAAAAGCTTTGTCGAGCATCGCTAAATCAGCCTTATTTTGTAGCAATAAACGTTGTGCTGGTGCCGAAGCGAAGGGATGGCGATTTGGAAATTGAAACGGTAGTTTCAACTGTTGCGCCTTCCAGACGCAAAACTGATAGGTGTGTATGCGTTTCTCAGCCACCTCAGCAGGACCTCGATTGTCCTGAAGTCTGAGTAAACCAGGAAAGAAAATAGGAATGGGAATCAGCTCTAATTTCTCTTCTAAAACTTTTCTTGATTTTAGAAAAAAATAAACATATGGCGAAATGATGTCGTAGTAGAAATAGGCTTTAGGTTTCATCATCTTTTTAACTATTAATTTTTTCCTTTTTTAACTTTGACTCTTTCAATCACCTGAGTGATGTAAGTGGCACAAAGTTTTGCGGAATCTTCCTGGAACATTCTGATACGCTGAGTGTTTTCTAAAATCAGCAAGCCCACACAATGGGCAAAAAAGGCGGTGACTTCTTCTTTGGCAACCTTAGGTGTTGCTCCCAATTCTTGTAATGCATACTCAAAATGCAACAATGAATCTCTCAACCTAGCATTGAGTTGTTGATTGAGCTCTGGCGTCAATCCATAAGGCCTGGCTCCACCAAATAAATAGAAGCCCAGGTCAAGATCTCTTGGATTTGAAGCATAGAACTCATAGAAGCCCATGGCAGATCTCTCTGCTTTTTGTGCGGCTGTTTTAGCACTGCCTATGTGCTGACTGACTGCTTGATTCAAACGCTCCAACGAGTCCGCTAGTAAGGCGCCATAGATTTCTTCTTTTGCCGTGAAATATGAATAAATCGCCCCAGGTGTATACCCTGCTCGTTGAGCAATTTCTCTGATATTGGCGCCCTCTAAACCATATTCTTCAAATACTTCTTTGGCCGCCGCCAAAATATGGGCTTTCTTGGCATCACTCACCAAAGCCAAGCGCTCTTTACGAGCTTTCAGTGCTGAAGGTTTTGTTTCTGCTATAGGTGTTTTTTTCGCTAAAGATGTTTTTTCTTTAGAGGAATTTTTTAAGTTAGCTAACTGCTTCATAGTCCTTATTTTACCAAATTTTGAACAATTGACAATAAATTGAACGTTGTTTAATATTTGTTCATCAAGAATCGGAAAGCCCCACCATGTTGCTATCAGCCAAAGAGTATGAAGAGTCATTGCGCCAATACAAACCCAAAGTGTTTGTGGATGGACGTCGCGTTGAATCGGTGGTTGATGAACCCGCATTCCGCCCTGGCTTGAATGCTGTTGGCTTGACTTATGACTATGCCCTGCGCCCAGAGTACGCGCCCATCATGACCGCGACTCAAAATAGCACTGGTGAGCTTGTCAACCGCTTCACACACATCAACACCAGCAGTGGCGACTTATTGAACAAACTAGAGGCTGTGCGTCTGGTTTGCCAAGAAACAGGTTGTGCGCAACGTTATTTGACCCATGATGCTTTGAATGCGATTCATCAAGTATCAGCAAGGATAGATGACGCGAAAGGCACCAGCGAACATCGCGAGAAATTTGCCGCTTATCTTCATGATGTTCAAAAGCGAGACTTAACCCTGGGCATTGCCATGACTGATGCCAAGGGTGATCGCAGTAAACGACCTCATGAACAGGGCAATATTGATACCTATGTGCACGTGACTCATCGCGATGGCAAAGGGATTCGGATTTCGGGGACAAAGGCGATTGTTACTGGCGCACCATACATGCATGAGTTTTTGGTGATGCCTTGCCGCAATATGAGCAAAGAGGATGCTGACTTCGCAGTTTGTTGTGCTGTGCCGGTTGATGCTGAAGGTGTCACTATCGTTGCCCGCCCAGCAGGTCGCCCAGGAGAAAAAGCAGCACTATTTTCAAATAAATATGGTCAATCCACTGGGGTCGTTATTTTTGAAAATGTGTTCGTACCTTGGGACAAGGTCTTTTATGCAGATGAATGGGAACACACCGGCTATATGACTTATAACTATGCCACCCATCATCGTCATAGCTGTATTGGAGCACGCGCAGGATTTGGAGATTTATTGATTGGTGCTGGGGCTTTGATGTGCGAAGCCAATGGCTTTGATCCAGGCGAAGAGCATCACTTGCGTGATCAAATGGTTGAGCTCATCAAGATCACAGAGGGTTTTTATGCCTGCGGTGTCGCCGCTTCTGTATACGCAACACAAGATGTTCCTGCTCAAAGCTTTGTGCCAGATCCAGTATTTGCAAATATTGGAAAGCTATTACTGGCTACTCAGATTTATGACATGCACAAGATCGCTCACTATGTCTCAGGTGGATTGATCGTGGCACTCCCAGGACCCGATGAAGACCACAACCCTGAAACTGCCGCAAAACTCAGTGATGTGCTGCGGGCCAATAGCAGCATTCCTTATGAGAAGCGCATTGAAACAGCCCGTTTCATCGAAGACTTGACCGCCTCTTATCAAGGCGGCTGGTATTCAGTGATCAGCTTGCATGGTGGCGGCTCACCTGAAGCGATGAAACGCGAAATTTATCGCAATTATCCTGTGGGCTCGAAAGTGAAATTGGTAGAGCGCTTATTAGACAGAGGATTGACCGACGATCCAAATCGCACCATCATACAGAATACCCAAGCAGGCAAATGTTGCTCTCAAGGTTGCACTGTTCCAGGAGCACCTGTGATGGTTGACTTGCCTGACTTACCCTCAAAGGCTTAATCACTGTCAATCAATAAGAAGTATGTGTGGGAAAGTTGGCTTAACAAGTTTGTTTGGCCTACCCAGCACGATTCGAACGTGCGACCTACGCCTTAGATGTGATATTTTCAGTCGCCAACC
>CALKUJ010000050.1 GCA_937996825.1 uncultured Polynucleobacter sp.
TGCTCTTCCGATCTATCCAGTGAAATTTCTAATATTTTTAAAGAAGAAAAAATGTCTAAGTTGGCTCCAGATGTCGATCCATTGGCTGCATTGGGTGTTAAACCTGATTTAACAGAACCTGTGGCTATATTTGAGCTGAAATTAGGCTTATGGGATTCCTTAGTGGTGGCTGTAGAGCGCGTCTGGGATGTCAGCATGGTTTCACTGAGGATGTTGGGTGGCATTTTCACGGGTGAATCCTCGATTAAGCAGATTGGTGGCCCCTTAAGTATTGCTGATATGGCGGGTAAATCAGTCCAGGTAGGGTGGCAGTCTTATTTAGGTTTTTTGGCTTTGATTAGTATCAGTTTGGGGATTCTTAACTTGATGCCTTTACCTATGTTAGATGGTGGTCAGCTACTGTATGATGCATGGAAATTGCTCACAGGAAGTAAGGTTCCTGAAGCATGGCAAAATGTGCTTCAAAGAGTTGGTGTTGGTAGCCTAATGTTATTAACTATATTGGCTTTGTTTAACGATATTTCTAGATTGTTTTTACGTTGAAAATACATCAAAAATTTATTAAAACCCCATTGGCCGCGATAGCGGTCAGTTTGTTATCAGCTCCTTTGATGGCTGCTGATCCATTTGTGGTGAAAGATATTCGCGTTGAAGGTTTGCAACGCGTTGAACCAGGAACGGTTTTTAGTTATTTACCAGTAAGAGTTGGTGAAACTTTTACAGATGACAAAGGTGCTGATGCGATTCGCGCCCTCTATAACACTGGTTTTTTCAAAGACGTCAAAGTTGAATCTGATGGCCAAGTTCTAGTGGTCAAGGTTGAAGAGCGACCATCAGTCTCGCAATTAGAATTTACAGGCATCAAAGAGTTCGACAAAGATGCTCTAAAAAAATCTTTGAGAGCCGTGGGTGTTGCGGAAGCCCGTTACTACGACAAAGCCCTGATTGATAAAGCTGAGCAAGAGCTCAAGCGCCAGTATGTGTCTCGAGGTTTTTATGCTGCAGAGGTTGTGACAACGGTCACACCTGTTGAAAGAAATCGCGTGGCGATTGTGTTCAACGTTGATGAGGGTCAAGTATCAAAGATCCTTCAAATCAATATTGTTGGTAATCAGGCATTCAAAGAAAAACAGTTACGTGAAGAAATGCAGTTATCAACTCCTAACTGGTTATCTTGGTATACCAAAAATGATTTGTATTCCAAGCAAAAATTAACAGCTGATTTAGAGGCAATCCGTTCTTTTTACTTGAACCGTGGTTACCTTGAATTTGTAATTGAGTCGACACAAGTTTCAATCACGCCGGATAAAAAAGGTATTTATCTCAACATCAATATCCGTGAAGGGCAGCAATATAAGGTTGCGTCAGTCAAGCTTGCTGGTGAGTTATTGGGTAAAGATGAAGAGTTAACCAAATTAGTAAACCTCAAAGTAGGTGATGTGTTCTCATCTGCCAAGTTGACTGAAAGTACCAAAGCCATTGCGGATAAGTTGGGTGCATATGGTTATGCCTTTGCTGCAATCAACCCTCAACCAAATTTACAAAAAGATAAGCAAGTTGTTGACCTCAGCTTGATTGTTGATCCTGGTAAGCGCACCTATGTTCGCAAAATCAATATTTCAGGCAATAACAAAACTCGTGATGAAGTGATTCGTCGTGAAATGCGTCAGCTGGAAAGTTCATGGTTTGATAGTGAAAAGCTGAAGCTTTCAAAAGACCGTATCAATCGTCTTGGGTACTTCACGGATGTAGAAATCAATACTGAAGATATTCCTGGTACATCTGACCAAGTGGATGTTGGTATCAAGGTTGCAGAAAAACCAACGGGTTCTTTGAGCTTGGGTGCAGGTTTCTCCTCAACGGATAAATTGATCTTGACGGCAGGTATTTCTCAAGAAAATGCTTTTGGTACAGGAACCAGTATTGGCTTGAACGTTAATACGGGTCGTATTAACCAAACCATTGCTTTATCTAATTACGATCCATATTTCACAGAAGACGGAATTAGCCGCTTCACAGAGGTTTACACCAGAACATCAAGACCTTTGTTCTATACCGGTGACTCTGAATACAAGATTGAATCAACCGGCGGTAACTTTAAGTTAGGCGTCCCATATTCAGAAGTTGACAGAGTCTTCTTTGGTCTAGGTATTGAGCAACTCAATATGCAGACAACAGTGAATTCGCCACCAAGCTATCAAGCGTATGTTAATTCTTACGGCAATAGCAATATGAACGTGCCATTCACGATTGGTTGGTCACGAGATGGCAGAGATAGTGCTCTGATTCCTTCTCGCGGTACTTACCGTCAAGCAAACCTTGAAGTTGGTACCCCAGTGGCTGATCTTCAGTACTACCGTGCCTTCTACCAACACCAGTATTTCTTACCTTTATTTAAAGGCAATATTCTTTCCTTTAATGGTGAAATCGGCTACGGTGACACATTCAGCAATAAGCCATTCCCAGTGACTAAAAACTACTTCGTGGGTGGTATTGGATCTGTGCGAGGCTTCCAGCCAGGTTCTCTAGGTCCAACAAGTACCAACACCGCAACTGGTCGAGTGACCCCTGTCGGTGGAGCCTCTAAGCTCGTGGGTAATGTGGAATATACTTTCCCTATTCCAGGTTCTGGTGTTGATAAGACTTTGCGTATTTTCAGCTTCTTTGATGCTGGTAACGTTTATGAAAATACCCCAGATTTATCAGGTTTAAGAACTTCTTATGGTTTTGGTTTATCTTGGATATCACCGCTGGGTCCTCTAAAATTTAGCTATGGTTTCCCAATGAGTCAAAAACCAGGAGATCGTTTGCAGCGTTTCCAGTTCCAAATTGGTACTGCGTTTTAATATTTGAAGGATGTATTTATGAATCGTTTTGCTAAGATGTTCATTCAATCAACTGTTATTTCAGGCTTGGCCTTGAGTCTTTTTTCTGCTTCGGCCATCGCTAATGATGACAAAGATTTTAGTGGTCGCATCGGTGTTGTGAATTCCGAGAGAATTTTCAAAGACTCTAATATGGCTAAAGCCAGCCAAACCAAGTTGCAAAGTGAATTTGCTAAACGTGAAAAAGATTTACGTGATGATGCCCAGAAGATTAAAACAGCTGCTGAGCGCTTAGATAAGGATGCTGCAGTGATGTCTGACACAGAGCGTGTGCGCCGTCAACGCGAGCTGGCTGATGCTGATCGTGAGCTTCAGCGAAAGCAAAGAGAATTCACTGAGGATGTGAACCAAAGAAGTTTTGAAGAGCGCTCAAAGATTGCACAAAAAGCAAACCAAGCACTTAAAGCTGTTGCTGAACAACGCAAATTAGATTTAATTGTTCAAGAAGCTGCTTATGTGAATCCTAAGATTGATGTCACTGATGACGTCATCAAAGCACTCAATAATTTACGTTAATTATTAAGAGATTCATATGCCAACGATTGCTGAGTTAGCCGAACGCTATTCGGCTCGCTTAGCGGGCAGGGGAGATAAGCTTGTTTCTGGTTTGGCTCCTCTAACACAAGCCAATCAGTCTCAACTGGCTTTTCTAGCAAATCCACTTTATCGCAATGATGCTCTGACCAGTCAAGCAGGTGGCTTGATTGTTTCTGACTCAGATCATGAATACTTGCAAGAGCATTCGAGCGATAAGAATAGAACTTACCTTGTGACAAAAAATCCTTATGCATTATTTGCAAGGATTGCCCAAGAGTTTGCAAAATCTGCTGCTCCCACACATTTACCAGGCGTACACCCAAGTGCAGTGATTGAGCCTGGAGTAAAAATTGCAGCCTCGGCCCATATTGGACCGCTTTGCCATGTGGCTAAGGGTGCTTCGATTGGTGAGAGATCAGTTCTTGTCTCCCAAGTTCATGTCGGTGCGAATGCTTCAATAGGTGCCGATGCCTTGATCTACCCAAATGTTTCAATTTATCAAGATTGTCAATTAGGTGATCGCAATATTGTCCATAGTGGCACTGTGATTGGATCAGATGGTTTTGGCTTTGCCCCAGATCTTGCTGCCGGTGAGTGGGTCAAAGTCCCCCAAACAGGTCGTGTGGTGATTGGTCATGATGTTGAAATTGGATCAAATACATCAGTTGATCGTGGTGCGCTGGCAGATACTCAAATCGATGATGGTTGCAAGATAGACAATTTGGTTCAGATTGCTCATAACGTGCATATTGGCGCTTTATCTGTCATAGCTGGTAATACCGCCGTGGCAGGAAGCGTGACGATTGGCAAAATGTGCATGATTGGTGGATCCAGCAGTATTGCGGGGCATTTGAATATTGCTGATAGAACAACGATTTCCGGTGGCACAACCATCATTCGTTCGATTGATGAGCCTGGCCAACACTTCACCAGTATTTTCCCCATGTTGCCTCATGCAGATTGGGAAAAGAATGCTGCTATTTTGCGTGGCTTGGATAAAATGCGTCAGAAGATCAAAGATTTAGAAAAGCAGCTTCAAAGTATCGCTGCTGATAAGAAATAAACGTAAAAAGAGAAAAGGTTATTCATGAGCGAGCTAGTTAATTTTGATATCAATCAAATCTTAAAGATGCTACCGCATCGCTATCCATTTTTATTGGTTGATCGCGTGCTTGAGTTGGAGGCTGGTCAACGCGTGAAGGCATTGAAAAATGTCACCATGAACGAACCTCATTTCACCGGTCATTTCCCAGAATTTCCGGTGATGCCAGGCGTTTTGATTCTAGAAGCCTTGGCTCAAACTGCCGCATTACTGACGTTTGGTCAAGATTCTGTTGATGATTCAGTCTATTTCTTTGTGGGTATTGATAACGCTCGCTTCAAAAGACCAGTCACACCAGGCGATCAATTGATTCTGAATGCCTCAATAGAAAGATTCAAAGGTGGTATTTGGAAATTCAAAACTTTTGCAACGGTGAATGATGTGGTGGTGACTGAAGCCGATTTAATGTGCACCATTCGTAAAAAGGAAGCCTAAGATGGCTTTGATTCACCCAAGCGCGATCATCGATTCAAAAGCAGAAATTGCTGAAGATGTAGAGATTGGTCCGTACGCAGTGATTGGTCCAAATGTCACGATTGGACGCAAAACACAAATTGGTGCTCACACAGTAGTTGAGGGGCACACAACCATCGGTGCTGAAAACAGAATTGGTCACTTCGCATCTGTGGGTGGCGCACCTCAAGACATGAAGTACCGTGGTGAGCCAACCAAGTTAGTGATTGGCGATCGTAATTTGATTCGTGAATTCACAACGCTGCACACAGGCACTATCCAAGATCAGGGTATTACGAAGATTGGTAACGACAACTGGATCATGGCTTATGTACACATTGCACATGATTGCCAAATTGGAAACAACACGATTTTCTCCAGCAATGCTCAGATTGCTGGTCACGTGAAGGTAAGTGATTGGGCGATTATGGGCGGCATGTCAGGCGTTCATCAATTTGTTCGAATTGGCCAACATGCCATGTTGGGCGGCGCTTCTGCATTGGTGCAAGATATTCCGCCATTTGTGATTGCTGCCGGAGATAAAGCATCCCCGCATGGTATTAACGTGGAAGGTCTGAAGCGTCGCGGTTTCTCAAGTGAAACCATTTCTGCATTGCGGCAGGCATATAAAGTTCTCTATAAAGATGGTCTTAGTTTCGAAGAGGCTAAAGTGGAGATTCAGAAGATGGCCCTTGCTAGCGCCTCAGATACCGCTACTGCAGAAAAGCTGACAGAGTTCCATGACTTTATTGCCGCCTCTACGCGCGGCATCATTCGGTAATAGGATTACTTTGCCAAAGTTAGCTTGTGTAGCTGGCGAACCTTCTGGCGATCTACTAGCTGCGCCGGTGCTTAGTGCGCTAAATCAAATACCGGATATGGCCAGCTTAGAGGTCTACGGGATAGGCGGCCCTCGTATGCAAGCTGAAGGCATGCGTTCTGATTGGCCCATGGAAACATTGAGTGTGCGTGGCT
>CALKUJ010000051.1 GCA_937996825.1 uncultured Polynucleobacter sp.
CGTGAGTCTTCCCAAGCAAACACTTTGGGACCGAACCATCTGCCAATAGAGTAATTAACTGCATCACCAGCCACAGCAGCAATCAGCAAAAGAATTAACAGAATCGGCAAACTCATGCCACCAACAGCCGCAATAGCGCCAGCGACAAATAACAAAGAGTCGCCTGGTAAAAATGGCATCACTACCAAACCTGTCTCAACAAAGATAATGGCAAAAAGCAAAACGTAGACCAAGGCACCCCACTGGTCAACCACTGAGACCAAGTGCTTATCTAAATGTAAAAACAAATCTAATAGGTAAGAAAAATCCATTACTGAAACACCACAGTACTCTTACCGTTTAAGAGAATGCGATGCTCTGCATGCCAACGCACAGCCCTAGATAAAGCCATACATTCCACATCACGCCCTACTGCTGCCAATTGATCAGGATCCATGGAGTGATCAACACGCTCCACACCCTGCTCAATGATCGGACCTTCGTCCAAATCAGTGGTGACATAGTGAGCTGTCGCACCAATCAACTTAACACCGCGCTGATGCGCTTGCCAATAAGGCTTAGCTCCCTTGAAGCTTGGCAAAAACGAATGATGAATATTAATGGCTTTGCCAGATAATTTTTCGCACACTTTGGGTGACAAAATTTGCATGTACCTAGCTAGCACCACCAAATCAATATTTTTCTGATCTATTAATTGCAACAATTGCTGCTCTTGCTCATCTTTACGCGCATCGGTTGCAGAGGATAGCGGCATGTAATGAAATGGAATGTTGTAGGTATTAGCCAAACCTTCAAAATCTTGATGATTCGAAACAATGCCTGCAATCTCAATCGGCAAATAACCACTGTGCGTTCTAAATAAGAGGTCATTCAAGCAATGCCCTAATTTAGACACCATGATCAATACCTTGGGCTTGCTCGCTGCGTCAAAGAGCTCCCAGTCCATTTGGAACTTTTGCCCAACCGCGGCAAAAGAAGCCTTCAATTGATCCAAATTGAGTGCTTGCTCTGTTTGAGCAAAATGCACCCTCATAAAGAAGCGATTGGTGAATGTATCGCTAAATTGGGCAGAATCAAGAATATTGGCTGTTTCAGTGAACAGGAAATGACTCACCGCATGGACAATGCCAGGGCGATCAGGACATGCAATTTTTAGAATAAAACCTTGTGTAGACATACCGCCATTATCCATAAAGCGCTGATTTAGAGCTAAAAATTCGCTATCTATGCAAGATGAAGCTTAAACTTATGCTTTTGATATTTAAATATAGAAGGTTTAGATATGGGCATTCAATCTGTTGGCATTATTGGCGCAGGAACAATGGGTAATGGCATTGCCCAAGCTTGCGCAGTTTCTGGATTAAATGTGGTGATGGTCGATATCAGTGATGCAGCCGTACAAAAAGGCTTGGCCACGATTTCAGGCAGCTTAGATCGCCTCATTA
>CALKUJ010000052.1 GCA_937996825.1 uncultured Polynucleobacter sp.
AAGGTGACTGGAGTTCAGACGTGTGCTCTTCCGATCTCGCCTAATACGTCGCCGTAACTGAAGCCACCGCAAGCCACCAAGCCTTGGAAGTCTTTTAGGTTCACACGACCTGACATCAAGTCGCTCATGTGTACGTCATAGCTTGAGAAACCAGCCCAGTCCATGGCATAAGCCATCTCTAGATGAGAGTTAACGCCCTGCTCTCTGAGGATCGCCACTTTTGGTTTGAGGCCTTTAGAGATATAAGGTGCTGCAACATCCTCATTTGGATCAAAACTGAGTTTAGGTTGCATGCCTGGATCAGTGATTTGATCAATTAGGTCATTTTCACTGTCGGCACAAGCTGGGTTGTCACGCAAACGCGCGATTTGCCAACTGGTGCTTTGCCAGAGTTTGTGTAAAACATGACGAGGCACATCAAAGATTTTCTTGGCATCGCGCCAGATCTCTACTTGGCCCGTGGTGTTTGGTTTAGCGACCACATGACTACAACTGTAAAGATTGTGTTCTTTCAAAATAGCAAACACAGCATCTCTGTCAGAACGCTTCACCTGGATCAAAGCTCCCAACTCTTCATTGAAGAGTGCTCTCAAGGTTAAGTCGTTTCTGCGACCTGAAACTTGCTGTGCCCAGTTTTTAGCATCACCGTAATCTGATTCATGGTCTTTATCCAAGACCAACATGTCAACGTTGAGTGACACACCCACGTGGGATGTGAATGCCATTTCTGTAGCAGCTGCGAACAAGCCACCGTCTGAACGATCGTGGTATGCCAAGAGCATGCCTTGGCGTCGCATCTTGATGATCGCTGCGGCTAAGTTTCTTAAGTCTGCTGGATCATCTAGGTCAGGCGTGGCTTGACCTGCTTGGTCAATCACTTGAGCCAAGATGCTGCCGGCCATGCGGCTCTTTGAACGACCCAAATCAATCAAAACGATTTCTGTATCGAGTGCCTGCCCCTGCTCGTCTTTTAATTGAAGCAAAGGTGTGGTGGTTTTGCGTGTATCGATCACCGGTGCAAACGCAGAGATGATCAAAGAAACTGGTGAGGTGACTGATTTCTTTTCTTGGGTCTTTTCATCATCCCATTGCGTGCGCATGGACAAAGAGTCTTTACCCACCGGAATTGAAATACCCAAAGCCGGACACAATTCCATGCCCACTGCTTTAACAGAATCAAATAATTTGGCATCTTCACCAGGATTGCCACATGCGGCCATCCAGTTAGCAGACAGCTTGATGTCTTCAATGCTGTTGATGTCAGCAGACAAAATATTGGTGATAGATTCAGCCACAGCCATGCGGGCAGCAGCCGGAGCGTTCATCACAGCCAAAGGCGTTCTTTCACCCATGGACATCGCTTCGCCACGATAGCCTTTGAAGTCCATCAAGGTCACAGCAGCATCAGCCACTGGTACTTGCCAAGGTCCTACGAATTGGTCACGGGCGTTCAAACCACCCACGGTTCGATCACCAATGGTGATCAAGAAAGATTTGCTGGCAACGGTTGGGTGTTGCAAGACCCAGCTGGCCACCTGATCCAAAGACACATCGGTCAAATCAATCTCTGGTAATTGTTTTTCAAGACGTTTGACATCACGGTGCATGCGTGGTGGCTTGCCCAAAAGAACTTCCATCGGCATGTCAATCGGTAAACGTTCATCAGCGCCTTCAGCTTGCTTGGTGTCGACCAAGAACAATTGACGCTCTTGGGTTGTTTCACCAACAACGGCTATAGGGCAACGCTCACGCTCACACATGGCTTGCAAGATTGCTAGGCTTTCTTTGGCAATCGCCAAGACATAACGTTCTTGAGATTCATTGCACCAGATTTCAGCAGGACTCATGCCGCTTTCTTCAAGTGGTACTTTGCGCATATCAAAAGTAGCGCCTAAACCAGCACCATCGGCTAATTCTGGGAAAGCATTGGATAGACCACCTGCACCCACGTCATGGATTGAAACGATGGGATTCTTTTCTCCCATGGCACGACAAGCATTGATGACTTCTTGAGCACGGCGTTCAATTTCTGGATTGCCGCGTTGTACTGAGTCAAAGTCTAAGTCTGCAGTGTTGGCACCTGTGGTCATTGAGCTGGCAGCACCACCGCCCATACCAATGCGCATACCTGGACCACCGAGTTGAACCAAGAGGTAACCTGGTTTGATTTCTTTTTTGTGCGTGTGACCATCGTCAATCGCACCAATACCGCCCGCGATCATGATTGGTTTGTGATAACCGCGACGCTCACCATCAATGGTTTGCTCAAAGACGCGGAAATAACCGCCCAAGTTCGGACGACCGAATTCATTGTTGAAGGCGGCTCCACCTAATGGGCCTTCAATCATGATTTGTAATGGTGAGGCAATCCGCTCAGGCTTGCCGTAGGATTGTTGATCCCAAGGCAATTGACTGCCTGGTAAATTCAAATTCGATACCGAGAAACCACACAAACCAGCTTTTGGTTTACCGCCGATGCCTGTGGCACCTTCGTCACGGATCTCGCCACCAGAACCAGTCGAAGCACCTGGATAAGGAGCAATCGCTGTTGGGTGATTGTGTGTCTCAACCTTCATCAAGGTGTGAGTGAGTCTGGTTTTCTTGACGTACTCTTGTTGTTCGTTTGGGGCCCAGACTTCTGCTTCGCAACCCGCCATGATGGCTGAGTTGTCAGAGTAAGCGACGACCGTGCCCTTCGGTTGCAACTGATGCGTGTTGCGGATCATGGCAAACAATGATTTGTCTTGCTCTAAACCATCAATGGTCCATGTGGCATTGAAGATTTTGTGACGGCAGTGTTCGCTGTTCGCTTGAGCAAACATCATGAGCTCAACATCGCTTGGATTGCGCTTAAGCTTTTTGAAGTTATCGACCAAGTAAATGATTTCATCATCAGACAAAGCCAAACCCATGGTGGTGTTAGCTAATTCAAGTGCAGCTTGACCGCCTTGCAGAATATCAATGCGTGTGAATGCTTTATCGCTCAAGGTTTGATAGAGCTCAGCAGCTGAATCAATCGATGGCAAAGTGATTTCTGTCATGCGATCGTGAATCGCTGCCAAAACCGCTTGGCGTTGTGACTCGTTCAGGGCTTTTTTACTGGTCCAGAAGAATTGCACACCGCGCTCAATGCGTAAGACATTCAAGCCACAGTGATGGGCAATGTCAGTGGCTTTACTCGCCCATGGTGAAATCGTGCCAATGCGTGGTGCCACCACAGCTTGATCTTGTTTGCCGGCAAATAAGCCTTTGGCTTCAATCAAGGTGAATGGTTCACCGTAGTTCAATAAACCTTTTAATTTTGTTAAATCTTCGCCTGAAAGTTCTTCATCAGACCAAACAAAGTGCACGAATTGTGCCTGGATCTGAGTGAGATCAACACCCTGCTCTGATAAGGAGCTTAAGAGACGCTGTTGGCGAAATTGAGAGAGGGCTTCGGCCCCATTTAGGCTTAGAAAACGACGATTTGCAGGCATCCCAAGATTATAAAACGAATGCCATTCTTGCTATTGTTTTTAAAGCTATTTTTTGCAAAATAGCCTGCTCACCGAGCCTGCTTCAGGCTGCTGAGCTTGCGGGGTCCACTGTGACCACCCTGCCACTGTTTAAAACCAGTTGACGCTGGCAACGGCTGGCCAAGGCCATGTCATGGGTGACCAAAATCAAGGTTGAACCAAGCTCTTGATTGAGTTGAAAGAGCAATTCGATGATTTTTTGACCATTTTGCTCATCCAAACTACCGGTTGGTTCGTCGGCGAAAAGGATGTCTGGTCCCGTCACAAAAGCGCGTGCCAAAGCCACCCTTTGCTGCTCGCCGCCAGACAATGTTTTGGGACGGTGTTTGAGTCGCTCAGACAAACCGACTTTTTCTAGCCAAACTTGGGCTTTGGCCGCCGCTTCTGCTCTGGGCATGCCAGCCAATTCAAGAGGAAGTTGGACGTTTTCTAGAGCGGTTAAATGATCGATCAATTGAAATGACTGAAACACAAAGCCCACATGCTGGGATCTGATTTGAGCGCGTTGATCTTCATTGGCGCCTGAGATATCTCGGTCCATCAACAGGACCTGACCTTTGCTGGGTGTATCTAAACCTGCCAACAAGCCCAATAAAGTACTTTTACCTGAGCCACTAGCACCCACAATTGCCAAACTCTCAGCCTCAGCCACGGAAAAGTTGATATCGTGCAAAATGGTCAAGGGACCATCAACGGTGTCGACTGTTTTTGCCAAATGGGATACTTCGAGAACCGTTTTGAGTGTTGTTGCTTGCATAGGAGCTAAGTTTGAGTTTTCAGTGGAATTTAAAAAAGTGTTTTGCTTCAGGTCAGTTAAGTGCGCTTGATCGATTAGGTCAATTGCTCACAGTTCATATGTTTCACATGGTAATGGTGTTTACTGTGTTGTGCATGACTGTCTTGAATAGCCCCACTGTGATGGCGCAATCTTCAAAGTTACTGATTGTGGGTGATAGTCTTTCCGCTGAATACGGTTTGCCTCGCGGCACAGGCTGGGTGAAGTTGCTGGAAGATCGCTTGAAAAAAGATCACGCTGGCTGGCAAGTGGTTAATGCCAGTATCAGCGGCGAAACCACTGCTGGCGGTCAAACACGCTTACCTTTATTGTTAAAGACTCATCAGCCCAAAGTGGTGGTGATTGAGTTAGGCGCTAACGATGCCTTGCGTGGCTTGCAACTGCCAGCCACTGAACAGAATTTAAGAAAAATGATTCAGGCATCAAAACAATCAGGTGCCAAGGTGTTGTTATTGGGTATGCGCATCCCACCAAATTATGGACAAGATTACACCAATAAGTTTTTTGCCATTTATGGCAAGTTAGCAGCCTCTGAGCAAGTTGAGTTGTTACCGTTTTTCTTAGAGCGCGTGGCCACGCGCATGGATTTATTTCAGGCAGATCGGATCCATT
>CALKUJ010000053.1 GCA_937996825.1 uncultured Polynucleobacter sp.
TCGGTTTGATGAAGGCGGTAGATAAGTTTGAATACCGTCGTGGTTATAAGTTCTCAACTTATGCAACATGGTGGATTCGTCAGGCAATCACGCGTTCAATCGCTGATCAGGCCCGCACAATCCGTATCCCTGTTCACATGATTGAAACCATCAACAAGATGAACCGTATCAGCCGTCAAATTTTGCAAGAGACAGGTGTTGAGCCTGACGCAGCAACATTGGCCTTGAAGATGGAGATTCCTGAAGACAAGATTCGTAAGATCATGAAGATCGCTAAAGAACCTATCTCAATGGAAACTCCAATTGGTGATGATGCAGATTCAAACTTGGGCGACTTCATTGAAGACACCAACACATTGGCTCCGCAAGAAGCAGCGTTGCATGACTCAATGCGTGATGTGGTCAAGGACATCCTTGATTCATTGACACCGCGTGAAGCCAAAGTATTGAGAATGCGTTTCGGTATTGAGATGAGCACTGACCATACTTTGGAAGAAGTAGGTAAGCAGTTTGACGTTACACGTGAGCGTATTCGTCAAATAGAAGCAAAAGCTTTGCGTAAAATGCGTCATCCAAGCAGAAGCGACAAACTCAAGAGCTTCTTAGAGGAAGATTGATCCATACGGGCCCTTAGCTCAGTTGGTTAGAGCAGAGGACTCATAATCCTTTGGTCCGCGGTTCAAGTCCGCGAGGGCCCACCAGTAGTGCAAAAGCCACCCAGTATTCTGTGGTGGCTTTTTTTAATCAAGTAAGTTATTCCCATTCCTTGTATAGTCTCTTGATTACTCCAACCGATTTTATTTTTATTGAATATTTATGCCTTATAACGGTCGTCTTACTTCTCTTTCTCATGGTGGTGGTTGTGGTTGCAAAATTGCACCAGGTGTCTTGAGCGACATCCTTAAAGCTTCTCCTATCAGAAATATTCCAGCTGCTTTGTTGGTCGGCTTGGATAACAATGAAGATGCCGCTGTTTATCAAATCAATGAAAATCAAGCCATTGTTGCCACAACCGACTTTTTCATGCCCATCGTTGATGATCCATTCGAGTTTGGTCGTATTGCTGCAACGAATGCCATATCTGATGTTTATGCGATGGGTGCGCAGCCATTGTTTGCTTTGGCTTTGCTTGGTATGCCCATCAATGTCTTACCCATGGAGGTTATTCAGCAGATCTCAGCAGGTGGTGAATCGGTCTGTGCTGATGCCGGCATCATGATTGCTGGTGGTCATTCAATTGATACGGTTGAACCGATCTATGGATTGGTTGCAATTGGTATTGTTGATCCAAAGAAACTCAAGAGAAACAATGGTGCCAAAGCAGGCGACAGTATTATTTTAAGTAAGCCTTTGGGTGTGGGCATTCTCTCAGCGGCACTAAAGAAAGAGCAGCTATCTGAGTCTGGTTATCGCGAGATGATTGCCTTAACAACCAAGCTCAATAGGCCAGGTGTTGAGTTGGCACAATTAGATGGTGTTCATGCTTTGACGGATGTCACAGGTTTTGGCTTAGCAGGGCATTTACTAGAGTTGGCCCGTGGTGCCAAATTGCAAGCCAAATTAGATTGGAAGAGCATTCCAGTTATTGAAGAGGCTGTGAGCTTGGTGCAAAAAGACATTTACACCGGTGCCTCAACTCGCAATTGGGTAGGCTACGGCAATGAAGTGAAGTTGGCTCAGAACATATCTTTATGGCAGCAGAATTTACTCACAGATCCTCAGACCAGTGGAGGTCTACTCATTTCTTGTGCTCCGGAAGTGGAGCAAGAGGTGTTGGCGATATTACAAGCTGGTGATTTTGGTGATGCCAAAAAAATTGGATACTTTACCGAAGGATCTGGCCTTTCAGTAGATTAAGAAGAGTCAATTGTTTGCTCTCTTTAACACTCTGTCTGTCAATGATTTGATGCTTCTCTTTTCAAGTGAGGGCTGAACATAATGAACTCTCTTTTTGATATGTGCTTCTAAAGACTTATAAAAAAGAGGTTCGAACTCTGCTTTTTGTAACATCAGCGCCAAAGCTTTTGCATCCCCTGCTGAGTAGTAGCCAGGGTAGTCGTCACCAAGTAAGCCACGATTGCCAGGAATATCTGAAGCAATCACAGGCACCCCAATGGCAATGGCCTCTGTGACAACGTGAGCTCCACCCTCCATGAGGCTTGATATCACCATCAGATGACTGCGAGAGAGTTGCTGGAGTGTATCGGCGTGACTCAGTTCATCAAGCCACTGATAGTTCTTAAGTTCTTTGTTATATGCCTTTGCTTGGCTTTTCATTTCTGGGCTCATGGCTTTGCCCAAGTGCAAAACTTTTATCTTGCTCTCTGGTCTGAGGTATTGAAGACTTTCTGCTGTGCAAAAAGGATCTTTCTCTGGTCTTAGATGGCCGATCACGCTGATTAAAAAACTATTCTTTAAAAGAGCTTTGCGTTTGATTGGTTTGGTTGATTGATAAATGACGTGAGTTTTAACCTGCAAATTCTTTGGAATCATCGCCAATGCTG
The DNA here is from genome assembly GCA_937996825.1 of uncultured Polynucleobacter sp. GTDB lineage: Bacteria > Pseudomonadota > Gammaproteobacteria > Burkholderiales > Burkholderiaceae > Polynucleobacter. The sequence continues at coordinate 2,505 of CALKUJ010000053.1, forward strand.
CAGATTGCAGAACAACGATGGCATCAGACATTTCCATTGATTTCAGTACTTCAGGATGCGATGGCATGTCTCGGTACAAATCAGTGCCAGTCATGATGAGGATGATGGGGCGATTGGGGTAAAGCTTTCGAAACTGAACAATCGACGCATGACTTCTATAAGCGTGTAGGGCAATCAATACGTCCGTGTTTTTACTAGACCACTGACTTGAGATTCGGACTTGATGACCCAATTTTTTCAGAAAGATCTGCCATCGCAATGCCGTGATGCGATTGCCATGCAGGCTTCCTGGCGGAGCAGGAGTAACGATTTCAATATGGCTTGTGATATCAAGGACCCAATAAAAATTTCAAGAACTTCTTTAATGATGTAACTCTTCTTGTGATTGTATAGACCTTCTCAAATTTAAATAAAGGCATACAAATAATGGGATAAGTAACTTAAATACGCAATCATTCCTTGAATCTCTTTTTAAGACATAATTCACCCATACGTACTTTTATCAATAACTTATAAAGAGACAAATATGAACACACTAGACGCCATCCGCCAAAGAAGAGCCATTAAGCACTTTGATCCAGCTCATCAGTTCACAAAAGAAGAAACGCAACAATTGATCGACTTGGCGATGCAAGCTCCATCGTCATTCAATATTCAGCATTGGCGCTTGGTCAATGTCAAAGATAAAGCCTTAAGAACTCAATTGCGTGCAGCTGCACATGACCAAGCTCAAGTAACAGACGCTTCCTTATTATTTGTTATTGCTGTCGATATCAAGGCTTGGAGCAAAGATCCAGCAAGATATTGGGTCAACGCACCTAAAGAAGCCCAAGACATCTTGGTGCCATGGATCAGCCCTTTTTACTCAAGCGATGAACAGCTTCAGCGTGACGAAGCCATGAGATCTGCCGGTATTTTGTTACAAACCATGATGTTGTCCGCCAAGGCCATGGGCTATGACTCTTGCCCAATGGTCGGTTTTGACTTTAAGAAAGTCGCTGAATTGGTTCACTTACCAAAGGACTTTGCTTTGGCTGCCATGCTCGTGATTGGTAAAGCGACTAAACCAGCGTGGCCAAAACCTGGCTTCATTCCTCAGTCAGAAATGGTTGTTGAAAATCATTTTTAATTTAGATGAATGTATCGATCAATCATGAGCAATGAATCATGAACAAGAAGACATTGCTCACGGTTCTTTCACTGTTGATCTTTACATTCTTTGAGTTGATGGTTGTCATCCTTGATGTTGGCTTGATGGCGGTTGCATTCGCGATTCCAGCCTCAATTGGTTATGTCCTCATGCCTCAGTTTGGGGATTTGATTTACTTGGTATTTTTAGCCATGGGTATTGCAGCAGTGGCTGTAGTTTTTGTTTATCGCAAACAATCACAGGCTTACTTTAGAAAATCCTTGGGTGAACGCTCAGAGAATCTGATTGAAAAACTAAGATTTAGTCGATGGTTCAAGGATATCTCTCAATAAAAGGCGCTATTGGCAAAAGCCTCATTTAGGTATAGGATGAAAAATCAACTATCCATAGGAGGTCGTTATGTCAAGTCAACATGAATTCATGAAGTGGCAACAAGAACGCGCCAAAGAGCTTTTTTCTTTATCTCACCGACTGTTAGAAACTGCTAAGGAGCTTGGTGAGCATCAGGTCACGGAAATCAAGGCCAGCATGGAGCATGCCAAGTCTTATGCTAAACAAGCTGCCACCAATGATGTGGCCAAACTAAAGGCTTTACAGGAACAGTTCTCTGAAGATGCCATGGCTCGCATGGCTGCCTATCAAAAGAAAATCAAGAGCCTCCTAAAGAGCATGGAAAATGAAGCAGCTGACGAAGTAGAAAAGCACCTAGATAAAGCTCGATCAGCAATGGAAGATTGGCTCAAAACTGCTAGCAAAAACCTACCAGCAGGCTCAGATAAGTTCAACGACATTGTGCGTGACGTAGCAGATGCAGGCCATAAGGTCCTAAAAGAAGGGCGCAAGATGGCAAAGCAAGCAGCAGAAGCTGCTGAGCAAGGCTTGGCTAATTTAGAAAAAATGGGCCAAGGGGCTACTAAAAAATCTACATCAGCTGCTAGCAAGAAACCTGCGGCAAAGAAAGTTGCTAAAAAGGTTGTTAGAAAGACCTCAAAGAAATAAACAAAGCTCCGATTGCTCTCATTTCTTTAATTGCTTTGTTTGCCCCCAGAAAAGCCATGCACCAGCATGGCTTTTTGATTGATGAAATCAAGGCCATGCTCCTCTATAATTCGCGAATTAATCAGTTTCAATACAAAGGTTAACTATGTTGCTTTGGTTGGTTGCAATTTATTTATTGGCATCAATTGCGATTGGTCTCTTAAGTGCCAGAAAAGTCCACAATGCCAAGGACTACATCACGGCAGGACGTAATTTGCCTTTGCCCATGGTGCTTGC
>CALKUJ010000054.1 GCA_937996825.1 uncultured Polynucleobacter sp.
ATTCACTACCGACTAGTGGAACAGAGTCAAAACCTATAACTTTAACAGGACTTGAGAAACGTGCCTCTTTTATAGCTTTACCTCTATAGTCTTCAAATATTCTAACTGGAGAAATTGAACTTCCTGATACAACATACATTCCTGATTTTAGACTCCCATTTTGGATTAAAAGGGTAGCACTAATACCTTTTTTATTATCTAGTTCAGCTTCTATTACTATACCCGAAGCCATTTTTTCAGTATCAGACTTTTTATCATCCATATCAGAAATAAGCATAATCATATCTAAAAGTTCAGGAATACCTTTTCCAGTCAGGGCAGATATAGGTACTACTGGTACGCTTCCTCCATAACCTTCTACATAAATTTCATTTTCAGCAAGACTTTGTTTTGTTCTCTCTATGTTTGCTTCAGGTTTATCAATCTTATTTATTGCAACTATATATGGAACTTGTTCCTTTAAAATAGCTTTGAGTGCTTCTATGGTCTGAGTCTTTACTCCATCTTCAGCTGAAACGACTAGTATGGCAATGTCAGCAGATCTTGCTCCACGTTCACGAATGCCTGAGAATGCTTCATGTCCAGGTGTATCGAGAAAGGTTATATTAGATTTTTCACCATTATCAAGAGTTCTCTCAACTTCATAAGCACCAAGGTGTTGAGTAATACCACCAGCTTCACCAGAGGCTACTTTAGCTAAGCGGATCTTATCGAGTAAAGATGTTTTACCGTGGTCAACGTGACCCATAACTGTAACTACTGGAGGGCGTGGCAACAATTCTGCGTCATGGCCATCAGTACCTAAATCCAAATCTGGGTCATCTAATTTCGCAGCAAAGGCTTTATGACCCATCTCCTCAACGATGATCATTGCGGTATCTTGATCGAGTACTTGGTTGATGGTGACCATCTGACCCATACCCATCAATAACTTGATCACTTCCGCACTCTTAACCGCCATTGCATGAGCTAACTCAGCAACAGTAATTGTTTCTGGAACATGAACATCTCTCACCACAGGCTCTGTTGGTGCCACAAAGTTAGTTGGAATTTCTGAAGCTGGCTGTTGATTTTTTCTTTTGCCACCACCAGTACGCCAGCTACCTGACCCACCAGTTGTATCACCACGGGTTTTCAATCCACCAGCGCGCTTCTTACCATCCTCTTGCCAAGTCGAAGATGACTCAGTAGATTTGATTGTCTTAGAACCTGGCTTGGCTTTATCTTTCTTCTTTTCATCTGCACCTTCGGCCTTGACTGGCTTATGAATGGTGCCCTTCTTTTCTTCTTCTGCAGGTTTGGCTGCCTTTAGAACTCTTGCTGGCGCATTCATCATGTCACGAATCGCCAAGGCTTCAGCTTCAGCTTTAGCACGACGCAAACGAATATTTTCTAATTCATCCTCACGAACTTTTGCAGCAGCAGTTGCCGCTACCTTTTCTTTTTCTTCAGTTTCAGCTTTAGCTTTGTCTTCTTGAGCACTTGTCTTTTCTTTTTTCTCAGACTTTGCAGCTTTTGTTTTTGCTTCAGCTTTTTCAGATTCTTCGCGAGCTTTACGATCCATTTCAGCTTGCATATCAGCTTCTTGACGAGCCAATAACTCGGCTTGGCGCTTAGCTTCAGCTTCACGCTTCGCTAACTCAGCATCATCCAAAATGCTGGTGGCTGAAGTCGCTGTCGCTGCTGGCTTCTCAACTTCTGAAACTGGCTCTTTAGCAGAATCATCACGTTTAACCAATACACGCTTTTTACGAACCTCAACTTGAACGGTGCGAGTTTTACCAGCAGAGTCTGCCTGGCGAATCTCAGTGGTTTCACGCTTAGTTAAAGTGATTTTCTTGCGCGCAGCAGTATCCGAACCATGAGCAACTTGTAAATGCTCAAGTAGTTTCGCTTTATCTTTTTCAGTCAGCTTATCTTCCGCTGATGTTTTATTAATTCCGGCAGCCTGAAGCTGCTCCAGCAATGCTGCTGGAGTTCGCTTCAGTTCTTTTGCCAAATTTTCTACGGTCGTGGTCGCCATGCGAACCCCTTATGAATCAGTTAAACCAGTGTGCTCGAGCTTTCATAATGAGAGCCTTTGCGTCTTCTTCGTTGATGCCAGTCATTTCAACTAACTCATCAACAGCCAATTCCGCTAGGTCATCACGGGTATGGACATTACCTTCTGCCAACTTGGCAACAAGATTCGTAGTCATACCTTCTAAGCTACGTAGATCTTGCGACACTTCTTCAACACGCTCTTCTTTTGCTAATTCCATAGTCAACAAAGAATCACGTGCACGAGTGCGCAATTCATTCACAGTATCTTCATCAAATGCATCGATTTCTAGCATTTCTGACAAAGGTACATATGCAACTTCTTCCAAACTATTGAAGCCTTCTTCAATCAAAATGTCAGCAACTTCTTGGTCCACGTCCAACTTATCCATGAACAAGGCGCGAACTTTCTCTGATTCTTCTTCAGTTTTCTGAGCAGACTCTTCTGGAGTCATGATGTTGATGTGCCATCCAGTTAATTCACTGGCTAAACGAACGTTTTGACCACTGCGGCCAATGGCGATCGCCAAGTTTTCTTCATCAACAACCACATCCATGGCGTGCTTCTCTTCGTCAACCATGATTGATTGAACTTGAGCAGGCGCTAAAGCACCGATCACAAATTGAGCTGGATCTTCAGACCACAAAACAATATCCACTGCTTCGCCAGCAACTTCATTACGAACTGCTGTCACGCGTGTACCACGCACACCCACGCATGTACCGATTGGATCAATGCGCTTGTCGTGAGCAACAACAGCAATCTTTGCACGGATACCAGGATCACGAGCGGCGCCCTTGATCTCTAATAAGCCCTGCTCCATTTCAGGAACTTCATTCTCAAACAATTTGATCAAGAAATCAGGTGCTGTTCTTGAAAGTTCAATCTGTGGGCCACGGGCTTCACGATCGACTTTCAAAATAAAACCGCGCACGCGGTCACCACTGCGCAAGTTTTCTTTTGGAATCATTTGGTCACGACGCAACAAAGCTTCAACACGACCAGATTCAATGATCAAACCATTTTTGTCAGCACGCTTCACCGTGCCAGTCATGACGTTTTCGCCACGCTCTAAATAGTCGTTCAAGATCTGCTCACGTTCAGCATCACGAATACGCTGCAAGATCACTTGCTTAGCAGCTTGTGCACCG
>CALKUJ010000055.1 GCA_937996825.1 uncultured Polynucleobacter sp.
TCCCGTTCGAACACCTGCTAACTCTCATTTTGAGATTTAGCGTGATGCAGCAGTTTGGCAACCTGAGCCCGAGCAAATAGGCGGGACTTTGCCTTAGCCCAACGTCCAGTAACGGGACGTTTGCCAACTCTCATTTTGAGAGTTTCAAAAGATTAACGCACGATTGGCTAGATCGTGCGTTAATCAAAGATTAGTCATTGACAGTATTACGTCAATACTTCCAATCCCTCAGAACCATTGTTCCGAATCGATTTCGTGACACCATCTGAACTAAATTAATGGCGCCACTTTGTGCAACTGTTGCCTTTTGGTTTTGCCACGTACCACCATTAGGACCAGTCATGTCTTTTGAGATCACATCCCCCGCTACATAGGTTGGACTTATGGGTAGAAACATTGAGTTGACCTGCAGACCTGAGGCGGTTGTGTTTTTTGTTTGCACCATCACCTTAAATGGAGGGGCGGCATTAGGAGTCCTTACGTAGGAAATATTGAGCGAAGGAACTGTTGAACCCGCTACTGCATTTGAATCGGGTGTGATTGCTGTAATCGTACTTTGTTGAAGTCCATCAGACCACTTAACCTTGTCAATCTCACCAGACTGCGTAGCAACATCACCCATTGTGTATGGACGACTTCTCAAGCGTTGATAAAAGGTGTAGTCAGGCACAGCAGGACGTACAGTGTTTGATGCAAGTACTACCTCAATTTTGTATGCGGTGCCAGGCTGAATAGCCAGGATGTCTGCATCACTCAACTTGGACGGAGCGAAGTTCTGATTAACACCAAACAATGTAGCCCAATTGTCTGTATCAGATGTAGTCGCAGCCCTCGAATTGAGCTGATACAGTGCCGAGCAGATACTTGGAGACGTCGTTTCTGCATCGATCCAAATAGTGAAATACTGAGTACAGCCAGCAGCATCTTTTCGTAGGTATATACCGCCGACAGGAAGCAACGGCCCAGTCACTTTTACATAGCCAATTGCGTTGTGAGCATTGCCAGTGTTGTAGTCTAAGTAGAACTGAATGCTAGTCCCGTAGTATGTTGATCGTGCATTAGTTGTCGTATTCCTTTGTACAAGTTGCTCACGTTTTTGGACAACGCCAGCAATATCAAAATAAAACGGTCGCTGATTCCCACGCAGCTTCAATACTCCACCTGTATTAGCTGCTGACATCTCTACAACAGTCTGTATCGTCTCAGTCACTCCATCTGTGCGTGTGAGACCAATTGCAATCAAAGCTCTTGTATCAGTTGGAGTTGCACTAAGGAATCGTATTACCTCTGGTTTTCCAAAAACTGCGTTATCGTAAGTACCTCCCTGCAATCTGAAATTGAATTCACTTGCTCCATTTTTTCCATCATTCAGATAGTCGCTAGCAATCTGCAAGACCGAGCATGAGCCAGTCAATGCGCCAACACTGCCCCTTGCTGTAGATGCTGTAGCGAAGCAGTTGTTAAGCTGTGTTTGGAACAGATCGGCAATGGATGTATCTTGAATCTGCGATGGCAATGTAGTTAACGCAGATGAAAAATTTGTATTTTTGTTGATCGATATTCCGCTGCTTGCAAAGTTTGATGCCGGTGCAGAGCTCAAACTTCCCATGTCGTCATGCACCGCAGCCCCTGTGTTGACAATATCAACGCCACCAGCTTTTACATCCACCTTGACGTTATCTAAGACCTTATCAAATCCAGTGCTATCTGCTGTAAATTTGCCTTGCAATAAATCAAAGTCAGCAGGTAGTCCCGCTGCCGTAAGAACATTTGAAAGAGCCGCAGTAATTGCCGATGATCGTTGAGTTACTGCCGTAGCACTAACAGCAGATTTTTCATTCACAAAATCATCAACAAGCTTAAGCGGATCACCAGTACTCGATAGTGTTGCGGATAGTGCGTGAGTCAATGGTGTCACGTTTAGCGTTTGACTCCCGCTTATTTGCGTTGGCAGAACAGACACGAATGTTTCTTGAGTATCACCAACTTGTCCTGTGGCACTTACGACATAAGGAGCTGTGCATGAGCTCAAATCTGACGCAGAGAAAGAGTACTCACCTGAACTGTTAGCTGTAGTCGTCTTCACTGAGCCATCAGCACATGTAAGTTTGATCAGGGCGTTGGAAATAGGCGCACCTACAGCAGCTACGCCAGTAAGAGTATTTGGAGTTGCAGAACCGACACCACCACCGCCTCCTCCTCCACAAGCGGCTAGTAAAGCCAACAGAGCAAAACCACCAAGATTTTTTGCTTTCATAAACAACCCTTAAAAAATACCATTCAAAATGAATAGCATTATTATTGTCTAATTGGCAATCAATTTAAGCTTAGTGTTTACGCTAATTTTTGGCTCGATAGGTCAACTAATCGATTTTTCGAGGCGGCGAAATGACTCTCAAAAATTGAGCAGCAACTACGAGCACGACCCAAGTTCCCGTGACATCACCTGCAAGCATTGAGATTGATGACTCATAAAGATCGCTAATCTTGTTCGACTCAAACAAGAAAACATCGTGAAGTGCAACGTTAAACACGCCACTCACTAGAGAAAAGACCGCCAAGTGTTTTACGTTTAATCCATGTAGATCATTAGCTAGTTTCAATATTTTTGTACATGCAAGTACAGCGAGAAATGGGCTAGCAGCCGAGAGGATAGCTACTTCAATGGAGTCAATGACATTAACACCTGTTACTGGATTACACGTAACGTAAGTTCCAATAAACAACCCTACTGAAGCGGGCATTCCCATGAGCAATACGGTTATTAGTCTTACCGCTGCTGGAAGAAAGATCCAACAGACATACTCGTTGACTTGAAACGAAGAAAAGATCCAAGCATTCAATCGATAAAGAGTAATCCAGAGTAAGGCAGCAATCGACGCATAAACCACCGAAATTTTCCAGTCGGATCTATGCAGTCCAAACATGTCTAGCTTTTTTGTGCTGCAACCTCTAGGCACTTGCCTAGCTGATCAAAGTAATCAGTTGCCAATTTGGTTGGTGTTATGTACTTAACACGACTATCGCTCGCATCAGCAATCAGCTCAACGATACCTTTCTGTTTGAGTGATTTCAATCGCCGATGAACCGTCGTTGAAGATGCATCTGGAGACATAGCCATAGCCTCCAACACACTGATCTTTCTACCTAAATGCCAAGCGGTAGCAAGTTGATTAAGCAGTCTTTCCTCAATCGGATCGATTGAGGGAAATGTAGGCATCTCCCTCAATGCTTGAACTAAGTTCAAGAATCTCAGATACGTAAATGTTTTTTTGAGTTGCTTTGTCACGTTGAAAGTTTACAACTTCTAAAAACTCTCAAAATGAGAGCTAGCCCTGAGCCTACCCAACCGCCAGCAAGCCGATAGACGCAGAAGACCATTACATCTCAGCACTTAATCTTTGTGCTTGCCGTATTGATCGTTGGTTTTAGAGTTCTTGTACGTCCCACCTTTGTGGGAGCTACCAGAACCACCTTGGTAGTGACCATCATGACTTGAAGTGTGCTTGCCACCACCATAGTGAGGCCTGCTACTGCCTCCACTTCGCCCCCCTCTAGCTTCGGCAGTAATGCCAGACAGAGCAAGAACGACGCCAATTAGGAGTATTGAGATGCTTTTCATCTCAATAAATGTAATCGACACTTACAAAGTCCGCCAGTGAAACTTAGCGCCAGCCTCCCCCCTACAGACCTATCACCTAGGGGCTGTGTTGTCGTGTTACACGACATCTGCTAACTCTCATTTTGAGAGTTACTGAGTGCATTTCCGTATGCAATTTACTTGCCAAAACAAGATTTGAACAAGCCACGCATCAGTTCGATGGTGGCTATAGGGATCGAACTAGATTTCGACTCGCTTTATGAC
>CALKUJ010000056.1 GCA_937996825.1 uncultured Polynucleobacter sp.
CTTCATGAGAGTCAATAGTTTTTCTTCACATTGACTGCCAGGGATGGCTTGCCTTAATAGCGCCCCAGCAAGATACACATATCTGAAGTCGTGATCATTCAATAATTCACAATCGATAGTTGTGCCATCAAAATTCATGAGATGAAGCAGTACACCTAATCGTTGTAGTTTGATCATTGAATCTTGAAGTTTGATCTTATCGTCTGCTGTTGGTCTATTCATTAGACCAACATTGATGAGCCCAATTGGTAGGTGACAGTTCAACAAGGCATTTTGAAGCCCTTTTAAGATGTCTTGATTAATCAGCCACTCATATTTCATGGGGATCATGATGGCAGTTGGTTTGCTATAGCTATGCCAGTAGCAGGATGCTCGAATGCCATCATTAAATAGCCTTAAGACATCTTCCTCTTGGCAATCAATCAGTGAATTTAGAATGACAAACTCGGTTAATTGAGTTTGAGCCTCAAGAGCAAGTTCGAAGAATAGATCTTGCGTCCTTGCCCAGTTTGTCACTTGTTCGTTCAGGTTTTGAGTGGCAGAACTATAAAGCTTGGTATTCCCTGCCTCTTTAACAACCGATGAAGGTTTTTTGCTCCAATTTTTAACTAGGGTATATAAGCGGGACTTGGGCTTCATAATTAAATCCAATAAAATCAATAACTTGATGATTTTTAGTCATCACGATTTAAGTTGCCCTAGAGAGAAGCTTGTTTTGTGAATGCCGCTGGGATCCATTCTTTGAACGGAAAATATGGTCATCACCCTTGAAAACCCCGGGTACCATCCCTATAATTAGCACTCAACCAGTTAGAGTGCTAACAATGCAACAAGTCGGCACTACTTCTGGAAATTATAATTAATTATTTTTACTAACTGTTGAGTAAATACTTACTAACTTTTTTAAAGGAGTCAAAATGAATTTACGCCCTTTACATGATCGAGTGATCATCAAGCGTTTAGACAATGAAACAAAAACAGCTTCAGGTTTAGTGATTCCTGAAACTGCCGCTGAAAAGCCAGACCAAGGTGAAATCCTTGCTGTTGGCTCAGGTAAAAAAGATGAGTCAGGCAAAGTTATTCCACTAGATGTGAAAGTGGGCGACCGTGTTTTGTTTGGCAAGTATGCTGGTCAGACAGTAAAAGTTGATGGCGATGAGCTTCTCGTGATGCGCGAAGAAGACATCATGGCAGTGGTTCAGAAGTAATTTAATAAGAGACATCGAAAGGAATTCAAATGGCAGCAAAAGATGTATTTTTCAGTGACAGCGCACGTACGCGCATGGTCGAAGGCGTTAACATTTTGGCTAACGCAGTTAAAGTAACTTTGGGACCTAAAGGTCGTAACGTGGTTCTAGAGCGTTCATTTGGTGGCCCATTGGTGACTAAAGACGGTGTGTCAGTTGCTAAAGAAATTGAGCTTAAAGACAAGCTACAAAACATGGGCGCACAGATGGTTAAGGAAGTTGCATCTAAGACAGCTGACAACGCTGGTGACGGTACAACAACTGCAACAGTATTGGCTCAGTCAATTGTTCGTGAAGGCATGAAGTATGTTGTTGCTGGTCACAATCCAATGGATTTGAAGCGCGGTATTGATAAAGCTGTGACTGCAGCAATTGCAGAAATCACAAAAATCAGCAAGCCATGCACAACAACAAAAGAAATCGCTCAAGTTGGTTCTATCTCTGCAAACAGCGATTACAGCATTGGTGAGCGCATTGCTGAAGCCATGGAAAAAGTGGGTAAAGAAGGCGTTATCACTGTTGAAGATGGCAAATCATTGGCAGATGAGTTGGACGTTGTAGAAGGTATGCAGTTTGACCGCGGTTACCTTTCACCATACTTCATCAGCAACCCAGAAAAGCAAGTAGCTATTCTTGAGAACCCATTCATTTTGTTGTTTGACAAGAAGATCAGCAACATTCGTGACTTGTTGCCAGTATTGGAGCAAGTAGCTAAAGCTGGTCGTCCATTGTTGATCATTGCTGAAGACATCGAAGGTGAAGCTTTGGCAACTTTGGTTGTGAACAACATTCGTGGCATCTTGAAGACTTGTGCTGTTAAGGCTCCAGGTTTCGGTGATCGTCGTAAAGCAATGCTAGAAGACATTGCTATTTTGACTGGTGGTCAAGTGATTGCTGAAGAAGTTGGTTTGACACTAGAAAAGGTAACGCTACAAGATTTAGGTCAAGCTAAGCGCGTTGAAATCGGTAAAGAAAACACAACCATCATTGATGGCGCAGGCGAAGCTAAGAACATTGAAACTCGCGTTAAGCAAATTCGTGCACAAATCGAAGAAGCGACAAGCGACTACGATCGTGAAAAGCTACAAGAGCGCGTTGCTAAATTGGCAGGCGGTGTTGCTGTTCTACGTGTTGGCGCAGCCACAGAAGTAGAAATGAAAGAGAAGAAGGCTCGTGTTGACGACGCATTACACGCGACACGTGCTGCTGTTGAAGAAGGTATCGTTCCTGGCGGTGGTGTTGCTTTGGTGCGTGCTAAACAAGCCATCATGTCTTTGAAGGGCGATAACGCAGATCAGAACGCTGGTATCAGCATCGTATTGCGCGCCATGGAAGAGCCACTTCGTATCATCGTTTCAAACGCTGGTGACGAGGCAAGTGTGGTTGTGAATAACGTGGCTGCTGGTAAAGGCAACTATGGTTACAACGCAGCATCTGGTGAGTACGGTGACATGGTTGAAATGGGTGTTATTGACCCAGCTAAAGTAACTAAAACTGCTTTAGTGAACGCAGCATCTGTTGCTGGTTTGTTGTTGACAACAGACTGCGCAGTTGTTGATACACCAAAGGATGATGCTCCTGCAATGCCTGATATGGGCGGCGGCATGGGTGGCATGGGTGGTATGGGCGGCATGATGTAATTGAGTCCATACTCAAATAAAAAAGGCGCTTCGGCGCCTTTTTTGTTACCTGCAAATAACTTTGTTTCAATTCAGAGGGTCACTGTGACGATGTTTTTGACCACGTGTGGCCAAAGCTTTCTTTCGACTCTTCACTACCTGAGTTGCTTTCTTCTGGCCATAACTCTTCGGAGGAACACCTGCCATCAATAGTGCTTGGCGTTTAATTTGAGCCAACGATAAACGTTTTTTGATATTCATGATTGAACTATACGGTAATCAATGGGCATTCATTTAATTTGCATGTGATGGAGGCAATAAAAAACCGCCCGTAGGCGGTTCTTTATGAAGTGATTGAGGTTTACTCAACAGCTTTGACCATGTCTTCAATGACCTTCTTAGCGTCACCAAAGACCATCATGGTCTTGTCCATGTAGAACAACTCGTTATCTAGGCCAGCATAACCTGAAGCCATAGAACGCTTGTTCACAATCACTGTCTTAGCTTTGTAGGCCTCGAGAATTGGCATACCGAAAATTGGGCTACCTGGAGTTCTTGCGGCAGGGTTCACCACGTCGTTAGCACCCAAAATCAATACAACGTCGGCTTGACCAAATTCACTGTTGATGTCTTCCATTTCAAATACTTGATCGTATGGAACTTCAGCTTCAGCCAAAAGAACGTTCATGTGACCAGGCATACGACCTGCCACTGGATGAATCGCATACTTCACTGTCACGCCAGCGTGAGTTAGTTTTTCTGTGAGCTCTTTGAGTGCGTGCTGTGCACGAGCAACCGCTAGACCATAACCAGGAACAATGATGACTGTCTCAGCATTGGTCATCAAGAAGGCTGCATCATCAGCAGATCCTGATTTAACGTTACGCTGCTCTTGTGAACCACCAGCTGCTGCGCTGGCAGCATCGCCACCGAAGCCACCAAGAATCACGTTGAAGAATGAACGGTTCATGGCTTTACACATGATGTAAGACAAGATGGCACCAGAAGAGCCCACCAAAGAACCAGCCACAATCAACATTGAGTTATTCAATGAGAAACCAATACCAGCTGCAGCCCAGCCAGAGTAAGAGTTCAACATTGAAACAACCACAGGCATATCAGCGCCACCAATTGGGATGATGATCAAAACGCCCAAAATGAAGGCAATCACAGCCATCACAACAAAGTAGTTCCAAGCAGGTTCTGCGCCAGGGGCAATCGAGAACATCACGCCGCAGCCGACCATCACGATGGCAAGAATCAGATTAAGCATGTGCTGACCTGGGA
>CALKUJ010000057.1 GCA_937996825.1 uncultured Polynucleobacter sp.
GCGTTGTTGGATGCTGGTCATGATTTGTCCTGTTTAAATTCGTTTAGCTTGGTTCAATCACTGGCGTGGGCCAAAAAAGATGCGCTGCTACGAGCAGCGTATCAAGGCCCCATCTTTCGACGAAAGGAAGTGAAGTGTCCAATAACCTGCCATGTTACCGCCCAGCACAAACGCCAGCAGTCGCGCCCTCACGACACACCCGTGCATGGCAACATTTCAGTCATCTAAGTGCGTACCCGGTGCGTACCGCGTACCCGGATTTATAGCCTATCTGTAGACAAATTTGGCGCTGCTGCCCCCCGCATAGGTTCTTGGCGGGGAAGGACCCGTGAATTACAGACCCACCCGTACAAACTTGGTCTTGGCTGGACGACGCTAGGTAAACTGATTCCAATGAACTCGCAGCACCTCCGTCTGGCACTGACCACCCCATTGGAAAACCTACTGGGCATACCCCAAGGGATTCAGCTTGCCCTTGATGTGCGCGATGGACTCAAGGGCGTCACACCCGAACAGTCCGTTGCAATTCTGAGAGCCATCAACGGAATGATCGAGAGTGCCCTTCTTGCTCACCACGAGTTAATGGGCAGCGAATTCACCACCCGAAATGACTACCGTGACATCGAATGGCTCATGCAAGCCTTGGTTGATCAAATTCACCTAGTCCCTGCCGGACAAACGAACATCCCAAAGTCCGTTTATTTTTTGGTGCTTGCGGCATACAAACTGGGCTGCGTGATAGATCAACGCTTGCAACACAAAACACCCACGTTTTCTGCCAAGTCAGTGGCCAATTTATTGGAAGCACAACAAGCTTGGGCTTACGCTGAATTAATCCCACCCCAGCCGACGGTTGAAGAAATCATGGCAAAAGCATGGAGCGAAGGTTTAACACCTGAGCCAATGACCAGTGCTATTGATACGGTTCATAAGGCTCAACTCAAGCGTGCAACAGATGCACGTCACCACACCAACCGCATCGCTAAAAAACAAGCCATTGATCTCTACTTCAGTGGCGACTACCGCACGATAGATGCTGCTGCCACATCTATTGCAGAGCAAGTATTTAGAGCACCTGGCACCGTGCGCAACTGGATTTTTCAGGCACGCCGCGAGCGCGATCTGAGCGGCAAATAAACATCACGACAGTGAGCGTCACGCTGCGCGTAGCGTGATGATTGTGCGCGCAGCGTCTCTACTAATTTGAAGCCGTATGGCATTCAATAACGAGCATCCCCAAACAACCATGGATGCTCGATATGAAACACATTCGCCCAACTTTGCCCGAAGCAGGCTTCGTTAGGCTTCCTCAAATCCTCGCTGTCATTCCCATCAGTCGCTCGGCTTGGTGGGCTGGCGTGCGCGATGGCAAATTCCCCCAAAGCGTCAAGCTCGGCACCAAGACCACCGTCTGGCGTGTCGAAGACATTCGTGCGCTGATCAATGCCACTCGCTGAGTCCGTAAAGCCAGATATGAGCTCACGCAGATTCGCAAAATGCGCATGGACTTGCGCAGCCCCAAACCCAGTCTTAGTGCCGACTTTCGCAAGATTCGCAGGATTCGCAACGCGTCATCCTGAAATCACGAAATTGGCCATGTGCTGCTCACTTGAATCGGAGCATGCATGAAGCTAGGTCATCCCATTCATCACCCACAGCCGCCCGAGTGGGCCAAAGGCCCAAACATTGAGCCGTTGCCCTTGGCGCGTGAATTACCCCCTGCTTCGTCTTATCCCGTAGATGCATTGGGATCAATTGGTGCTGCCGTGGTGCAAGCCATGTACACGGTTGTTCAAGCACCTCCTGCCTTGATTGGTCAATCCATCTTGGCGGCAATGAACCAGGTGGCACAGCCTTATGCAAACGTCTGTATCGATGGACGTGTCTCACCTCTGTCTGAATATTTCTTGACCTTGGGTGAGTCGGGTGAGCGCAAGTCTGCTGCCGATGGTTGGGCGCTGGCTGGCGTACGCGCCCATCAAAAGCAACGCATGCAGTCGTACGAACAAGATCGAACCACCCATGAAAAAGAAATGGAGATTTATGAAACCACAACCAAGCGAATTCTGAGCGACAAGAAACTCAGCCCCGAAGATCGTCAAGCGCAACTGATCGCATTAGAAAAACCTTGTGCCCCAGTGATGCCGCTGCTGATCGTGTCTGAGCCCAGTACCGAAGCTATTCAACGTCAATTGATCATTGGCTTGCCATCCATTGGTCTGATCAATGACGAAGGTGGTCAGTTCTTAGGTGGGTTTGCCATGTCACCCGAAAAACGACTGGGCACCCTAACCACCCTCTCTCGACTGTGGGACCGAGGTGAGTTTGACCGAGTGCGCGTAGGTGATGGCTCAGGCAGCTATTACGGTCGCCGCTTAAGTCTTCACTTGATGGTCCAACCCGCCGTTGCGACCAGCCTCTTGGCAGACCCGCTGGCACGTGAGCAGGGATTTCTGGCTCGCTGCCTGACTAGTTTCCCTCAATCCACAGCTGGTATGCGCAGCTATGTGGAAGCGGATCTCAGCCAAGACATGGCCTACCAAGCTTATGCCCAGAGGGTGCAAGCACTACTGACCAATCCATGGCCGCTGAAAAGTGAACATGAACTGGAGCCTCCACTTTTGTTCCTGTCACCACAAGCTAAACGTGACTGGATTGCCATTTACAACGACTTGGAAGCCCAGCTCGGTCAAGACGGTTGTTATGTCGGTGTGCGTGCTTTAGCCAGCAAAGCCCCAGAACATATTGCCCGCTTGGCTGGGACGTTTGCTGTGTTTGAAGGTGTGAGCCAAATACAGGCAGATCACATTGCCCGCGCTTTGCACCTGATGCTGCATTACCTCGATGAGGCATTGCGGTTGTGGGGCGCTGGTCAGGTCAAACCAGAGTTACGTCTGGCCCAAGAGCTTTTGAGCTGGCTGAGAGAAAAGCTCGGTCCTAACCGCGCTATCTCTCTCACCGAGATTTACCGCAATGGTCCTGCAGCCATACGCAGCGCCAATGCTGCACGGCAAGTCATGCGCGTCTTGATGGAACACGGCTGGGTCACCCCGGCGGTTCACCCACGTGCCAAAGAAGCGTTCGAGCTGGTGGTGCGCCGATGAAAAAACAGATTTCAGCTTTGCACCTTGCGAATTTTGCGAATCCCGCGAATACCCGCATGGCTACTGGCCGCAGCCCTTCGCAACGGCTTGCGAATCTTTGCGAATCGCAAAGCCCCATCGTTTCCAACGCTCAGCCTCCCAGCATTCCCTCTATCCAAGAGGAGGCACCTGCACAACTTGATTCAACACAACTCAACCAAAACCCGAAAGGACTCACATGCAACTAAACCCGTTCAAAAAATCTGGCGCTTATTACAACGGCATCAAAAGCAAATACGACGCTTTGACACGCCAGATTGAAAGCACGACCGCCGAGCTGGCCACGGCAAAGGCCAATCACATTCAACGAAACACGGCTTATCAGGAAATGCTCGAGGCTTCAAAGCTGTCTCGGTTCAGCCCGTCCGAACGGAACGCTCTGAGATATCTCAACGATGCTGAATCTCAAGTCAAAACGCTTGAGTTGCGTCTGCGTAACTTGAATTCGGATGTGATGGAGTTACGCCAAACCGTCGAGGCGCCAGAGACTTTGAAAAAGGTCAAGGCTGAAATAGCTGCACTTGCACGTCAAGAGGCAGAACTCAACGCGAGATCTGAAAAAACGCAAAACCAGATCGAGAAATTCGACGAACGAATCACCATTCTTGAAGAGCGCATCGTGCAAGAAACGCAAGCGGCAGCGCAATCGATGCTCGAGTCTGATGCGGACTTCGTGACGCCTGAATCGCTTTCCAAGCTGGATGTCGAGTTGCGCATTGCCCAGATTACGCAAAAAGAGCTCAAGGCCAAGCAGGAGCTGTTGCGCAAAGAGCTTGCTTCTCTTCCTCTCAAGCATCGCGAATTGCGTCGCAGTCTTGTCGTCAACCGAGCACTGGTGGCTGAGATTGATTCACGCGAGGCTTTGCTGCCAGTCATGAAGTTGATCGCCCGAGCAGCCATCACCAAGCATGAAGCTGGACACACCAATCAATCGGATTCCTATGTGATCGACATACCGCCTGAATTGTCAGATGCAGTGGAGGCTGAGCTGGCATCTGAGTCATCGACCTCATAAGAATTTGGATGGCAGCGAGGCGAGGCATAGCTGTCATCCATTGGTGCATTTGTCTGCGCACTTGCACCACTCCTTGGAGCCATGCGACGTAACGCCCGCCGGTGCTGACTGTGAAAGGCATTGCAGAAAACCGGCAACCCCTAATTTTTGGAGAGATCTATGAAAGTGAACACAACGCGATTGGACATGACCAATCCATTCGCGCAACAGCAGCAAATGTCTGCCAAGGTCATGAACGCAATAAACCAATGTCCAACGCTCACGAATGAGAGATGGATGGAGCGGCTCACCGCTACGGATAACGCACGCGCGCACGTCGCAGAAATCTCATCTGTGATGACCTCTGCACACCCCAACTCTGACGATGTGCAGGAGATGGCATCCACGCATCACTCCGTTGTGTTGTTTCGACGTCGCCGTGCCATGCGCCATCTCACATGGCAGTTGCGCATGGTCTTGGTGGGATTGCGCCTTGGCAAATCCCTGACCAAGCAATGGCGCACAAGCAAAAAACGAATCAAGCGTCAGCTGCGTCAACACATGCACCGCGTCACCCGTCGTCACACCCTCACCTCTGTAAAGGCCTGATATGCAAGAAGTCACAAAACCCATCGCGTCACCCAC
Source organism: uncultured Polynucleobacter sp. (assembly GCA_937996825.1). Lineage (GTDB taxonomy): Bacteria > Pseudomonadota > Gammaproteobacteria > Burkholderiales > Burkholderiaceae > Polynucleobacter. Next base: position 4,783 of record CALKUJ010000057.1, read on the forward strand.
GCCCAACGCACCCACTCCTAAGGAGATGGAAAACCTCGTCATCAACTGGTTCAAGGCGGGCCTGTCCATCGAATGGATTCCGCTTGATTACACAGAAATCGCGACACCTAATTTCACAAGCTACTTCGAACACCTGTGCAGTGAACATGCGCCATGGATTCTTCACACACCCATGGACCTTCACAAACTGCCTGAAGGTTTGACGGGGTGGTTGATGCCCAGCGGGCATGGCGACACATGCGTGGTGTGCGGCTATTGGGATGGTGAAGTCACATTCATGTTGATGACCCATAGCGAGACAGGCGAGGTGGTGACCTACCGCACCAGCGGCCACGGCAAGGGGGTTGTTCACTAAGTCACGCCGTTATCGGCCACAGGTTGTCTGAATTGCGCAAATCGCCCACTTATTGCTGGGCGAATAGCAATTTATGACTTGGCTTATGGCTCAAACAGAGCGTTCATAGAGACCCGTAAACAACCCATTGAAGGAGCCCCTCATGACAACAACCCACCAGGTCCATGTGACCGACACCAACAACAGGTCTCGCGGCCTGATGTCCGTCGACATCGATTTCGATGACGTCGGCCCTTGCCTGCTGACCCACGATGGTCAGCAATATGTCTTCACCCACAAATCTGGCGTGAACTCAGAAACCGGAGCTGCCGTACGTGAGATGGCAACGCCCTCTGACGCACGGTTGTGGATCACGCTCGATGCCACTTGCATCTGGGAGGACTGAGATGGAACAAACAACACCATCGGTCATCTCCCAAGTCGCAGCGTTGCGCACCATGCCCATCAAAGAGCTCTGGCTCATGTGGGACAAGTTCTACGCCAAGCGTCCCACCACCACAACGCGTGACTATCTCAGCTCGCGCCTTGCCTACAAGATTCAGGAGCAAGCCTTTGGCGGCATGACCCCTGATATCAAACGCCGCCTCATGCGTTTGGGTGAAAGCCAATCCAAGTTGGGCAACCGCATCTACCCCTTGCGCGAAGTACTTCCCGGAACGGTATTTGTGCGCGACTTTGGTCCCAACTCCTATCGCGTCACCGTCACACCCGAAGGTCGCTTCGAGCTCGAGGGCAAAGAGTTCAAGAGCTTGAGTGCCGTGGCCCGTCACATCACTGGCTGCCAATGGTCGGGTCCTAAGTTTTTTGGTTTGGTCAAAGATTGAAAGGCAACAACATGAATGAAGTTCAAAAAATAAAACCCAAGCGCTGCGCTGTGTATTGCCGCGTCTCATCCGATGAAGGTCTGGACCAAGCGTTCAACTCCATCGATGCTCAAAAAGAATCTGGTCACGCGTTTATCAAGAGCCAAAGCCATGAGGGCTGGATCTCGGTCAAAGATGACTATGACGATCCAGCTTACTCCGGCGGCAACATGGAGCGCCCTGCCTTGCAGCGTCTGCTCAAAGACATCAAAGCAGGTCGCATCGACATGATCGTGGTCTACAAGATCGATCGCTTGTCACGCTCGCTGGCTGACTTTGCGAAGATGGTCGAAGTGTTTGATGAGCACAAGGTAAGTTTTAGTGCGGTCACCCAGCAGATCAACTCGGCCACATCGATGGGGCGTTTGATGCTCAACGTGCTGCTGTCATTTGCGCAGTTCGAGCGTGAGGTCACCAGCGAGCGTATCCGCGATAAGTTTGCAGCCAGCAAAGCCAAAGGCATCTTCATGGGTGGCGCGGTACCACTGGGCTACCGTGTTGAAAACCGAAAGCTGTGGGTGATTCCCGAAGAAGCTGAAGTCATACGCTTCATCTACGAAGAGTACGCCCGCGTGCGCCGCACCGTTGATGTGTTGCAAGCCCTTGAACAAAAGGGCATCAAGACACGTAAGGGCAAAGCGTATTCGCGACAGTCCATCTTTGCGATTTTGCGCAATCCCTTGTATCAAGGCTTGATGGCTCACAAGGGCAAAACCTATCCGGGCCTGCACGATGCCATCGTCACCCAAGAGATGGTGGATGCGGTGCGTCCGATGTTGGATTTGGAACCGACTGATCTGCGCTCCATGGGACGATCACGCCACCACCCACCAGCGCTGTTGCGTGGGTTGTTGTTCGCACCGAACGGTCACCGCATGACACCCGGCTTCACTGTTAAGAAAGCCAATGGCGGTCACCGCTATCAGTACTACCAAGATCTGCACACCGTGCGGTTTGGAAAAAACGCAGATGGGTTCGGTTTGATTTCGGCCACGCAGATTGAAGGGCTCGTGGTCAAACATGTCGTTGCCGCGTTGCAGTCGCCTGAGTCCATCCAAGCGGTCTGGGATGAGATTCGCAAGCAACACTCGGACATGGACGAGGGGCATGTGCTTTTGGCGATGCGCAACATGGCCCAGATGTGGCCTGACATGTTCCCGCAAGAGCAAATTCGCATTGTTCGTTTGCTCATCGAACGCGTCCAAATCACAGACTCAGCGATTGAGATTGATTGGCTGCACTCAGGCTGGTTGCAACTGGCGTGTGAGCTTGCACCCAACAGCATCGGCGCTGAGTTGGCAGAATTGGAGCAAGCATGAACCGAGTTAAAACGATTCTGAGCCAGATGGGCAACGCGCAGACGGTGCGTACGGGCAAGAAAGATGGGCTCAGGCTCACCACCGTTATTCCGATGCGCATTGAGCGCCACCATGCAACCAAGGTCATCATCAGCCCCGAAGATGAAG
>CALKUJ010000058.1 GCA_937996825.1 uncultured Polynucleobacter sp.
AAAAAAGAGAAGGAGTTGAGATAGCAAGCAGACAACAAGTACCAAGCAGCCAAATACGGGCTCCTTTCTGACTTCTATTACTATAAGTATGTGACTTTTTGCGAGTCGCATATGTGTTTTGCAAAGTCACATAGGTGTTTTGCAGAGTCGCATATCTGGTCCAGAAAAGTTACATACCTACTTTGCAACGGACTAAATACATGTGAAGGAAGCGCCAAATTTAGGGCGTCAACAACTCACATGATCAAGATTACTGTTAACACAGCAGTTTATGAAGCACTGCATCAAGCATTCCCAAAAGCTTCTTCCGCGCAACGTGCGCTCAATAAATACATCAGCGTGTTGGAAACCATGCTGTTTCAGGCGTTGCAGCATGGTCGGACACCACAGCAACGCAAGCTCGATTGCTATGCGCTGTCTTTGTACCGATTGGCAACCAAAGGAGGGCAGATTGGTACCGACCGCATCAGGCTGCACAAATGGCTCAATGACAACAACTTGGCCTTGGTGCAAACAGTGGATATAGGCTCCAACCTCAAGGGCAAGCTGTCAGAGGTCAAGTTGACCCCCTTGGTGACCATGACCAATACGCTGCTAATTAAGGACAACATATTGAACAACCAAACCAGTGACCAAGAAATAGACATCTACCTGCGCGGCAGCGATACCAGCAACCAAGAGCTCTGCGAATTGCTGTATCCAGACTTTAAAGCGGACTGGACTGACGCAGAGCTACTTGCGGTGTTTGACCCCGTGCCCGTGGATATCGAGTCTTTAAAAAGCTATATCGTTTGGCTCCATACCGAAGCCAAGTACCTGACGGTGGATAAGAAAAATCATGCCTTGCGCCAAGCCCGTATCGTGTTGGCTGTGTCACAGGTGTTTAACGGTTTGTATTTCCAGCGCAAAAAGTCCAGTGAGTTTGGCCGTAACTACTACGAGGGCGTCAGCGTGCAAAACGTCAACAAAGAACTGCGCCGTGCCATGTTGGGCAACTGCTGGGAGTACGACATCAGAAGCAGTGTCATTGCTTGGAAGATGGGTTTTGCACGCGACTGTCTCAGCACACTGGGTTCAGAGCAAACAGTGCGTGAGGCATTTCCAGCGACGACCTGTTTCTTAGAAGACAAAGCTGACTTCATGAGCACCGTGCGCTATTTCACTTTTGATGCCAGTAGTCCCGTGCTTGATAACGACTATCAACTCAAGCGGCTCAAAGAGGCATTTACCGCCATCAGCTTTGGTGCGCGTCTTACCAGTCACGGTTGGCAAATTTCCCCGGGTAATTGGTTAAATCCAGCCTTGGTTGAGATCATTAAAAATCCCGATGATCGCAAACGTTTTCTGGCTAACAGCACTGTGAGGGCTTTCATCCAAGAGCAAAACATGCTGGATGCCTACCTGTACGGACAAGTCAAAATCCAGCATCCTGAGTTGTTGAGCATGTCAGTCCTGCAAACCCACAGCGGCAGACCCAGCAAAGCCAAGGTCTTGGCCTATTTGTACCAACATGCCGAAACCGCTGTCATGGATGTGGTGCGTGAGGTTGCACATGCCAAAGGCCGCATACCCATTGCCAATGTACATGACGCCATTTTCTTTGAGCATCGCTTGGGACTTGATCTCAAGTGTGAGATCGAATACCAAATGCAAGAGCGCACGGGCAACTTCTATTGGCATCTAACGCCTAAAGAACTCAAACGCTATGAGCCTCGCTTGCTGGATGTCAAGCGTGAAGAGCAAGCACATCGCGCTCGCATTGCACAAGAAGAGGCCGCAGCAAAGGGATTCAAGATCAATCGCTTTGTCTGCCTAGACGAATCTGAGTGGTCCAGCATGTCGAGTCCTTCCAAAGCATCGGGTTACCAAGAATCAGGTTGTCCATCACCATGGTCTGAAAATAAATTAACAACTCCTGTAACAACAAATGGAGTTTGAAATGAGTAACCTGAGTTCTTTGAAACTGATCGCCTGTCAGCGCCAACAAGGGGGCAATGTAAAAGATGCCCGTCGTAAAAAACTGAGTGAAAAACTAGCCGAGCAAATCCAACTCGCCAAAGCGCAGCAGTCGGGTGCAAGTTTTGAGCTAGTTAAAACACGTACGGTTCGTGATCCCAAGACCGGGGAGCGCAAAACTGAAGAAATCCCACGCAAGCTCAAGCCTTGGTGGTGGGCGGGTGACAACGGCAAGACCTGCATTACCGTACGCTATGGTGCCAAGACACTGGAGATCGTCAAAGGCAAAAATGCCATTGAAACTACGGGACTTGCCAGTGTCATCACCACCTTGCAGGTTCTTAAAACAGCGGTCGAGGCAGGGGAGTTGGACCCACAAATTGAAGCCATCAGTGCCAAGTCCAAGCCTGACATTGTTATGCCCAAAGTGACGCCAGCTAAGACAACAGCCACCAAAGCGGCATAAGGTTCTGTCCTTGCCCCATGTCAAGCCGATCTCGTGTCGGCTTTGTTTTGGCGGCGTAATCAGTGCAGTGCTTCTATCGCAGGGCCTTCTTGCGCTTGCTCTCTAAGAACGGGGTTTCCAGTTGATTGAATGAGGCCAGTGTGTTCAAAAT
>CALKUJ010000059.1 GCA_937996825.1 uncultured Polynucleobacter sp.
AGGAATCGACATGCGACCCTTGGCATCGAGAGTTAATGCAGAAGCACCTTGAAACACGAATATTTCCCCACTTTTTCACACTTTTCCCCACTTTAGAGGATGCGTAATTCATGGTCAAGTGTTTTGGGTACTTTTTTTGTAATTTCTTTATTTAGAACAAGCACTTAGACGCGCATGTTGATACTATTTTAAGAGTAAAAATTCAATAAAAACATAGGGCTGGAAAATACTCTTAAGAAGTTAGCTTAGGGTTAGATACGATAAGCAGTTTCTGTCATTACTTTGGCCATTGTTTTCATGGCCTTTTGAATCACTGTTGGTAACTCAACACCACCCTCCTGAATCGCCATTTGTCCATGTGCAATTTCATCGGCGCGCATTTGAGCAACGATGGCACGAGAGCGATGATCATTGCTGGGTAATTCTTTTAAGTGACCATCCAAATGATGCTCGACTTGTTTTTCTGTTTCAGCGACAAAACCTAAACTGATTTTGTCTCCAGCCAAACCGGCGATTGAACCAAGCACAAATGATCCTGCATACCAAACAGGATTGAGCAAACTTGGACGCGAATCTAATTCCTCTAATCGCCTCTCGCACCAAGCCAGGTGGTCTTCTTCCTCAATCGCTGCATGCTCTAATTTATTTTTTAAATCATCACTTTTTGCATGTAACTTTTGCGATTGATACAAAGCTTGCGCACAAACTTCTCCCACATGATTCACACGCATCAAACCTGCGGCATGTTTTTTTTCTTCAACTGTTAACTCACATTGATCACTCGTTGATGACTCTGGAACAGATCGTCTCATAGGGGTAGCACCAACAATCGAACGCAAAGCGCGATCAAATTCGATGATGAAACCATCAATAGGGTCTTGGGATGATTTTGCAAACTGGCTCATGGGAATATCTTAAACGCTTGGAAGATTATTGGTTTTGACATCAATCAGCTCTTTATGTTGTTTTATTACAACATTTTATGGATAAATGACCTTATTTTTATGAGTTAACTTGGTTTATTAATGCATTTATTGTTATCTTCGTAAATGGTTCTTATGTAGAACCTGTAGAAAAACACATCGTTTGTTGTTTTTTTACATCACTACTTTTACGGAGAAACAATGAAGAAATCGCTCATCAGCGTAGCGGTGATGTCCCTTATGGCTTCACCACTGGTCATCAAAAGTGTCCAGGCTCAATCCAATGTCACCATCTACGGCACAGTTGATGCTGGCATGAGATATCAAACTCATGCAGGCAAAGATCAGCTAGGTAACAGCAAAGATTCTCAATTAAGTGCCAACTCAGGTGGTCTATCAGCGCCTCACCTTGGTTTTAAAGGAGAAGAAAATTTAGGCGGTGGCAACAAAACTTTTTTCAAATTAGAAACTGGCTTTGACATGAACACGGGTGATAACAATTCATCCAGTGACACAAGCATTCATGGCAAAAAATCAGAAAACAAAAGTTTGTTTGGACGTCAAGCGCATTTAGGCATCAGCAATCAATCTCTAGGCCAACTGACCTTGGGTCGTCAAAACACTGTTGGCTATGATGCGATCAAAGACTTTGATCCAACAAATAACCTGAACCAAAAAGGCTTGATTCATTATTTGAGCGGTTACAGAGATTTAAAAAATAATCACAACCGTTCTGATAGCACCATCAAGTATCAACATCACATCAACCGTGTGACATTTTTAGCCAGCTATCAAAGTGGCAATCAAGTAGGCTCAGTAAAGCATGGCAGCAGCATGGCGGTTGGCTTGAAATATCGTGATGCAAACTGGTCTGTGGGTGGATCATTCACTGAAATTGATGTTGCTAAATCAACAGGAACTGCTTCTAAGTCATCACAATCATTAGGCTCAACAAAGATCATGAATTTTGGTGGCGAGTATCGTTTCAATCGCTGGACATTTAAAACTGGCATGTCTTACTCAAAGCTACCTGAGATTCAACGTGGCAGCATTTCACAAACTGCTCATCACTCATCTCCCGAGCGAGATCAGTTTGCATCAGATGTATTTGTGAGTGCTTGGGGCATGCAATACCAATTGAGTCCTAAGGTGGACTTAGGTATTGCTCACTACACAAAATTGCAACATGATCGCAAGAGTCGTCATTTGGTCGACAAAGATAAAAGCTTGGTGTTAACCGGCGTTTATAAGCTCTCAAAACAAACTGATATTTATGGTTTCTTAGATCAACACCGAAATTCAAATGGTGTTGCTAATGGCAATCGTCAAAGAAGTCAGTACGGTGTGACCGCTGGATTAAGGCACAAGTTTTAATCCAGCCCGTAGGCTGGACGTGGCTTAGTTAAAACTAAACAAGTACTTCAGCTTTACAAGCTGTTTTAGTTTTCAAACCTAATTCAGCCAAGAGCTCACGATCGGCATCCGCCTCAGGATTGTCGGTTGTGAGCAATTTATCACCGTAGAAAATTGAGTTAGCACCAGCCATGAAGCACATCGCTTGCACTGCTCGACCCAACTCTTGACGACCTGCAGATAGACGTACTCTTGCGGTTGGCATGGTGATACGTGCAATGGCAATCGTTCTAACAAACTCTAAAGGATCAACACCTTTTTGATCTTCTAATGGAGTACCAGGAACTGGTACCAAATGATTGATAGGCACTGATTCTGGATATGGGCTCAGATTGGCCAAGCGTGCCAGAAAGGCAGCGCGCTGCTCCCTGGATTCACCCATTCCTACGATTCCACCGCAGCAAACTGACATACCGGCAGCGCGGACATTGGAAATCGTATCCAAGCGATCCTGATAACCACGAGTGGAGATCACTGAGCGGTAAAAATCTTCGCTGGTATCTAAATTATGGTTATAGAAGTCCAGGCCAGCCTCTTGGAGGGCCTGAGCTTGATCAGCTTCCAACATGCCCAAGGT
>CALKUJ010000060.1 GCA_937996825.1 uncultured Polynucleobacter sp.
CCAAATTACGCGATACTCATTGATGGTGGTTTTGTCAAAAGACAGTTAAGAACCACAAATGGCCCCATGAACTCTGCATCTATAAAAGAGCTCATTGATTCTTTTTGCAAGCTTGAAGTCTTGCGATTTATGAAATTACACAGGGTTTATTACTATGACTCTGTACCTCTAGACACATCTCATCAAAAACCCTTAGGTGGTGAGTTGATCGAGTTCGGAAACTCACCAATAGCATCTCAAGCAAGAAAATTATTTGAAGAGTTACAACTTATTCCCTTCGTAGCCCTTAGGCTAGGAGAGCTTTCTTTTAATGGTTGGAAGATAAAAAACAAGAAAATTCTAAACAAAGAACTACTCTCCGTTGAAATTTCAAACGATGATTTAAAACCAAACATCACCCAAAAAGGTGTTGATATGCGAATTGGTATGGATATGGCTGCGTTAACGCTAAAGAAACAAGTTGATGCGATTATCTTAGTTTCTGCTGATAGTGATTTTGTTCCAGCGATGAAGTTTGTTAGGAGGGAGGGTGCTCAAGTTTTTATCGCACCTTTAGGTAGAAAGGTAAAGACTTCAATGATTGAACATTCAGATATGGTTTTAAACATTAATCTTGAGCAATGAGATAATGTTGATTATGACAGTTAGAACACGATTTGCACCCAGCCCAACGGGCTTTATTCACTTAGGTAACCTTCGAAGCGCTTTGTATCCGTGGGCTTTTGCTCGCAAGATGAAAGGCGACTTCATTTTGCGTATTGAAGATACCGATCAAGAGCGCTCTAGCCAAGAGGCAGTTGATGTGATCATTGAAGGCATGAGTTGGTTAGGTCTTGATATTGATGAAGGCCCCATCTATCAAATGCAAAGGATGGATCGTTACCGTGAAGTGATTGCGCAAATGCTCAAAGACGGTTTGGCTTACCCTTGCTATATGAGTGAAGAAGAGCTCAATGCCTTGCGTGATCAGCAAATGGCTAACAAAGAAAAGCCACGTTACAACGGTTTTTGGCGACCTGAAGCTGGCAAACAATTGCCAACTCCTCCTGCAGACGTCAAGCCAGTCATTCGATTTAAAAATCCAATCGGTGGCAGCGTTGTATGGGAAGACGCAGTAAAAGGTCGCATTGAAATCAGCAATGATGAGTTAGACGATTTGGTCATTGCTCGTCCTGATGGCACTCCAACTTATAACTTTTGCGTGGTCGTTGATGACTTAGATATGAAGATCACTCACGTTATTCGTGGAGATGATCACGTGAATAACACCCCAAGACAAATTAACATTCTTCAAGCACTTGGTGGTTCATTGCCTGTTTATGCTCATTTGCCAACCGTTCTAAATGATCAAGGCGAAAAAATGAGCAAGCGCAACGGCGCTATGAGCGTGCGTGATTACGAGCGCGATGGTTATATGCCTGAAGCTGTTCTCAATTACTTGGCTCGCCTTGGTTGGTCTCATGGAGACGCCGAGGTTTTTACAAAAGAACAGTTCGTCGAGTGGTTTGATTTGGACCACTTAGGCAAATCACCAGCCCAGCACAATCCTGAAAAACTTCTGTGGTTAAACCATCAGTACATTCAGCAAGCTGATGCAACTGAATTGGCTAGGCGCGCATTGCCATTTGTGGAGAAGTTAGGCATCAAAACTGACTCAGGTCCTGATTTTGTGGGTGTGGTCAATATTCTGAAAGATCGTGCTAACACTTTGATTGAATTAGCTGAAGGCACACGTCTGTTCTACATGGACAGACCCAATCATTCCGCAGCCGATCGACAGGCCAATATCCCTGAATCTGTCCATCCAGCCATCAGAGATTTAATTGCTGAGCTGGAAGCAGGGGATGGTTCAAAAGCAGCCGTTTCTGGGGCTTTTAAAGCCGTTTTGGCTAAACATGGTCTAAAAATGCCAGCTTTGGCCATGCCAGTCCGTTATGCCATGTTTGCAACGACCCAAACCCCAGCCATTGATGCTGTTATCTCCTTGATTGGTATAGAAGAAACAAAAGAGCGCTTGCACAGCAGCATAAAAATAGGCTAGAATTATGGTCTTGATTGCTTGAGCTTACTTATTTAAGGTCATCTAATTAAGGGGCTATAGCTCAGCTGGGAGAGCGCTTGCATGGCATGCAAGAGGTCAGCGGTTCGATC
>CALKUJ010000061.1 GCA_937996825.1 uncultured Polynucleobacter sp.
ATCAAAACACCTAACCAAATTAATGGTGCAAACCACAGCACAGGTAAGAAAACTGCCAATAATGCTAAGGCTGTGATTACTCGCGTTTTTAACATCTACTCAACCTTACCTTTATTTGCACTAACTACTTGAGCACTTGTTCTACCAAATCTGCGCTCTCTATCTTGATACCAAGCAAAAGACTCTCTTAGCGCAGCAGGATCAAAATCTGGCCAAAGCACGTCTGTGAAATAAAGCTCTGTATAAGCCAATTGCCACAACAAAAAATTACTGATTCTTTGTTCACCACCTGTCCTGATAAAAAGATCAGGTTCTGGTGCGTAAGACATTGATAAGTGAGGCGTTAGTAGAGCCTCCGTCACCCCTTCTGGAGTGATGCTGGGGTTTGCTTTAAGACAAGCTGAAACAGCTTGCAAAATATCCCATCGACCACCATAGTTCGCCGCAATGGTGAGATTCAGGCCTGTGTTGTGAGCAGTTTTTTCTTCTGCTTGAACTACGCGCTCTTGAATCTGTTGATCGAATCTGGTCAGATCACCCACCACTCTTAAGCGGACGTTGTTCTTATCTAAACGAGACACTTCTTTTTCTAATGCCGTTAAAAATAACTTCATTAAAAAACCAACTTCTTCAGCAGGTCTGCGCCAGTTCTCTGAACTAAAGGCGAAAAGCGTTAAGTACTCAACGCCTAGATCACCACATTCCTTAACGATCTCTCTAACAGTATTGAGTCCTTGAGAATGACCCGCAACTCTTGGCAAAAAACGCTTGGTCGCCCATCGACCATTGCCATCCATGATGATGGCAAGGTGCTTAGGAATACTCGTCACATCTGGCACAGCCAAAGTTGTGCTGACATGAGAGGGATTGGCTTTTTTGACCATAAAAGGACTATTTAAGCTGGGCTTAAACGGTCATGATCTCTTTTTCTTTTTCAGAAATGATTTTGTCGATTTCAGCAACAAAACGATCTGTCATTTTCTGAACCTCGTCTTGTGAGCGACGCTCATCATCTTCTGAAATCTCTTTATCTTTTGCTAATTTTTTCAAAGATTCATTCGCATCACGTCTTAAATTGCGCACAGCAATTTTTGAATCTTCACCTTCACTCTTGACCACTTTGGTCAATTCTTTACGACGCTCTTCAGTCAATGCAGGCATCGGTACACGAATGATGTTGCCCTGAGTGGCTGGATTAAGACCCAAATCAGATTCGCGGATGGCCTTTTCTACGGCAGCCATCATGCTTTTTTCCCAAGGCTGAACGGTCAATGTTCTAGCATCAGCCAAACCCAAGTTAGCTACTTGAGCCAATGGGGTTGGGTTTCCATAGTAGTCAACATTGATCTGCTCCAAGATGCCTGGGTGAGCACGCCCCGTTCTGATTTTTTGCAAATTAGATTTCAATGACTCAATTGATTTGGTCATCTTTTGTTCTGTATTTTTTTTAATTTCATTAGCAGACATGATGTTTCCTTTTAAACGTGTACCAAAGTACCTTCACTGTCACCCATCACAACGCGCTTTAAAGCGCCTGGCTTGAGGATTGAAAAAACTTTGATGGGCAATTTTCTATCGCGACACAATGCAAATGCTGTGGCATCCATGACTTGTAGGTTTTTGATGATGGCCTCATCAAAAGTGATGGTGTCATAACGAGTGGCGGTCGGATCTTTTTTCGGATCGCTGGTGTAAATACCATCGACCTTGGTCGCTTTAAGAACAACCTCAACGCCCATTTCTGCACCACGTAAAGCAGCGGCAGTATCAGTTGTGAAAAATGGATTACCTGTTCCGGCTGCAAAAATAACTACCTTGCCTTCTTCCATGTGACGGATCGCCTTGGGGCGAATATAGGGTTCTACAACTTGGTCCATTCTTAAGGCAGATTGAACTCGTGCTTCTACACCTTTTTGACGCAAGGCATCTTGCAAGGCCAAAGCATTCATCATTGTCGCCAACATACCCATGTAGTCAGCTGTTGCGCGATCCATACCAGCAGCACCACCAGCCACACCTCGGAAAATATTACCGCCACCGATCACGATGGCTAACTGAGTACCGATTTGAACCACCTCAGCGACATCGGCCACCATGGCATCAATGGTTCCTGGGTTGATACCGTAAGAGTCATCCCCCATTAAGGCTTCACCTGATAGTTTGAGCAAAACTTTTTTATAAGCTGGCATGGTCAGTCTCTCTTTATCTAGCATTTATCAAGTTACAAAAGTATAAAAGGCACGAAGGTTTTAGCCCCGTGCCTTTTTGAACTACAAGAACTACTTAGGCCGTGGCTTTTGCAGCAGCTACTTGCGCAGCAACTTCAGCAGCAAAGTCATCTTGACGCTTTTCAATACCTTCACCAACAACATACATCGTAAAGCTCTTGATGGTTGTATTAGCAGCCTTCAACATTTGCTCTACAGTTTGTTTGTCGTTTTTAACAAAAGTTTGATTCAACAAAGAAACTTCTTTCAAGTACTTTTGAACTGAGCCTTCAACCATCTTTGCGATGATTTCAGCTGGCTTGCCTGATTCAGCAGCCTTAAGTTCAGCAACACTCTTCTCTGTAGCAATCTTGTCAGCAGGAACATCTGCAGCAGACAAAGCGATTGGCTTCATCGCAGCAATGTGCATGGCAACATCTTTAGCCGCTGTGTCGTCACCAGTGTATTCAACCATCACACCGATGCGTGTGCCGTGCAAGTAAGAAACTAGTTTGTTCGCGCCTGAAAAACGTGTGAAACGACGCAAAGACATGTTCTCACCGATACGACCGATCAATTCAGCACGAACTTCTTCAACTGTCTTACCAGCATATGGCAAAGCAGACAAAGCAGTCACGTCGGCTGGATTATTTTCAGCGACCAATTTTGCACATGCATTGCTCAATGCCAAGAAGTCATCGTTCTTTGAAACAAAGTCTGTTTCGCAGTTAACTTCTAACAATGCACCAGTTGTGCCGTTGATAAACGCAGCGATAACGCCTTCAGCTGTAACACGTGAAGCAGCTTTACCAGCTTTGCTACCAAGTTTTACACGCAGAATTTCTTCTGCCTTGGCCATATCGCCATCAGCTTCAGTCAGGGCTTTTTTACACTCCATCATTGGAGCATCAGTTTTGGCGCGTAGTTCGCCAACCATTGCAGCAGTAATTGCAGCCATTACTCGCCCTTTCCTTCTTCAACGAACTCGTCAGCGTCACCTTTAACGGCTTCTAACACTTGGTTCACTGCGTTGGCTTTGCCTTCCAAAATAGCGTCAGCCATTGCACGAACATACAAAGCAACAGCCTTGCTTGAGTCGTCGTTACCTGGAATGATGTAATCAACACCTTCAGGTGAGTGGTTTGTATCAACCACGGCAATCACTGGAATGCCTAATTTCTTAGCTTCTGTCAAAGCAATCTTGTGGTAACCAACGTCGATCACGAAAATCGCATCAGGCAACACAGCCATGTCTTGAATGCCGCCGATGTCTTTCTCAAGCTTTTCCATTTCGCGCTTGAACATCAGTTGTTCTTTTTTAGACAAAGCGTCCAAACCAGCTTCTTGCTGGATTTTCATGTCTTTCAAACGCTTGATGGAAGTCTTGACCGTTTTGAAGTTGGTCAACATGCCGCCCAACCAACGTTGGTCAACATAAG
>CALKUJ010000062.1 GCA_937996825.1 uncultured Polynucleobacter sp.
TTCCGATCTAGCCACATTCACCTTTTTTGATGCAAGCTTTTTCAGCTTTGACATCCGTATAGAACTCAATGTAGATCGCACCCGGAAACTTGGTTTTCGGCTTTGCGACCTTGATCATGCAGGGCATGTCTTGTGCACGGGGCAGGCCCATGCGATCTGCAAACGTGTTCATTTCTGCCAAAACCGTTTCGCGGTATTTGTCTTTGATGGTTTTGTAGCAAACAAAATAATCGGCGTAGGCGTTGGTAAACACCACAGGCGTAAGAGGTCGGTTGTTGGCATCGAGCTTGATCACAGCCGAGTCGTAAACAGTGCTGAAGGCAGGTGGTGCCGCCTTTTTTGCATCTTTGCCATGCCCTCCACCGTGGCCATCATCCTTTTTCTTCTCGTCCTTTTTAGGAGGAGCACCGTGGCCGTCGTCTTTCTTCTCCTCCTTCTTAGGCGCACCATGGTCATCCTTTTTGCCGTGGTCGTCCTTCTTGGGCGGCTCGGGCGGTTCAGGTGGCTCGGGGAAAGGGGCCTTAGGAATCGTTTCGGGCTCTTCAAACTTAGGTTTTGCCACGCGCTTGTAGACATAGCCACTGCGGCCTTTTTCGCCTTCCTCTTCGATGTAATCGAACTTCGGCTTAGGCGGCTCTTCCTTGGCTGCAGGCTTTTTGGGCGGGTCGTTGGCCAGTGCTGGCGAAACCACAAGGTTTGTCAGAACAAAAGCGGCAGCAAAGAGTGTGGAAGAGAGAAAACGCATATCCCTAGAAGATCGACTGTTCAAGGGGAGGCTTTAGCCCTGCTGGCAAAAAAGCCTTTATTGGACTGTGTAGCAGGTGGTGTCGGTGTGCAGCTTACCTTTGTCGGTCACGCATTGCTGAGAAATGAGCTTGCGAGACATGTCGGACAAAAAGTAAGAGCGGTACAGCACCTTGTCTTTGGGTATCAGACTGATGCTGCGAAACACTGGGCACTGTTCGTTGCGCACGCAAGCCGTGAGGCGTTGCTGGTTCACGTAGAGGTGAATATTGATGCGGCCTGGGGTGAGGCTCTTATCTGTGCCAATGCTCACCACACAGGCGTCACCTTTGACAAAGGGTAACTCCACCAATTCAGCAAAGTAGTTCATCTCGGCTACTAGGAGTTCTCGGAACCACGGGGCCACAATGCCATTGCAATCAAAGTAGTCGAGTTTGGTGGTGTGCACCAAGATTTCTGTGTAAGGACGATTCTTAGGTCCAAGCAGCAGCATGGGTTCTGCTCCCGCCTGTGGTGGTCGGGCCAAGAGGGCACGTGATGCAGCGGGTTTGTCTTGCGCGAGCACGCCCGTCCAAACAGACAGGAGCAGGCAGGTCAACAGGAAAAACTTCTTAAACATGACGTCTTATGAATCGGTTGGAACAAGGCTAACTTTATCAGTTTGTTTTGCCTGCTTGACGGAATCAAGTAAAGTGGTTCTGTACCGATTCAAGGTCTAGGATGAAAACTTTCACAACATTAGCTGCGATTTTGTTGACTGCCACCGTATTGGGGTGTGGCGGCGGCGGGGGCGGGGGAGCCTCGGGGGGAAATTCGGGAGGTGGGTCAAGTGGGCCAATTTATACGGTGTCGACCCTGACTTTGGATCAAGCCCTAAGTACAACACCGTCTGGGCTAACCATCGACATACACGGAAATTTGTACGTTGCTGATACTGGCGTTAATCTGATTAAAAAAATTCAAAATCTGAGCAATAGCACGGCCAACGTTAGCTCTGTTTTAGGCGGGGGAGGTACTGACTACAACACGTGCAGTGGTTCGAAGTTGTATTCACCGTATGGCGTGGCTATTGATAGTGCGGGCACGCTCTATGTTGCTGAACAAAATAAAACGGCAGTTCGGTACGCTGACTGTTCAGTTTCGCCTGGCGTGTCTGCCGTATATGGGGCTGCATCTGCACAGGCAAGCTTCAGTGGCATTGCGTTGTCAGGGAGCTTTTTATATGTGGCAGATACAGGAAACAGAGTCATTCGCTTGATTACCAACAACGGGGGGTACAGCGGCACTTCTTCAACTCTCGCTGGAGTCGGTACGAATGGCTATGTGGATGGCGCCTCTCTTACTACTGCAGCCTTTTCTTCCCCTACAGGGGTTGCAGTCTCGAGTTCAGGTGACGTTTTTGTAACGGATACCAATAATTGTGTTGTTAGAAAAATTTCTGCAGGGCAAGTGACTACATTTGCAGGCGCTGGCCCGACTTCATGTGGCACCACTGACGGCACTGGGACTGCTGCGCAACTCAATCGTCCCACTGGGATCGCCATGGATGCTAGTGATAATTTATTTGTGGCGGATACCGCGAGCAACAAGATCCGTCGAATTACGCCGCAAGGGGTGGTGACAACAATTGCAGGCTCAGGCGTAAGTGGCTCTGCCGATGGAACAGGTACTAGCGCCACGTTTAATACGCCTACCGGTATAGCAGTTGACTCAAACGGTAATGTCTATGTTGCTGAATATGCCAGCGGCAAGATTAGAAAAATTACCGTCACGCCCTGACAGAGTCTTAGCGTTTGGCAAACTGTGTTGCGCCAAACAAGACATCCTTAGCTTTGTCATCCTGCAAAGGCTTGCGCAAATCCGCCAACACTTGCACGCCACGCTGCACCGCAGGTCGCGCCGCAATCAAATCAAACCAAGCTTTGAGGTGAGGGTAGTCGGCCCAATCAATGCCTTGGTTTTGCCAGCTGCGTAGCCACGGAAAGATGGCAATATCTGCAATGCTGTAGCTGTTGCCACCTATAAATTTGCTGTGCTGCAAACGTTTGTCCATCACACCGTACAAGCGTTTGGCTTCGTTGGTGTAGCGGTTGTAAGCGTAGTCAATTTTCTCAGGGGCGTAGATGCGAAAGTGATGCGCTTGGCCCAGCATGGGGCCCACGCCGCCCATTTGAAACATCAGCCATTGCAGCACTTCAAACTTGGCGCGGTCGCTCTTGGGCAGCAACTTGCCAGTTTTTGAGGCGAGATACAAAAGAATGGCGCCCGATTCAAAAATGCTGATGGGTTTGCCATCTGGACCATTTGGATCAACCAATGCTGGAATCTTATTGTTTGGGCTGATCTTTAAAAACTTCGGGGCAAATTGATCGCCAGCGCCAATATCGATTGGGTGTGCGATCCAGTCTCGATCTAAGCGATAGCCACATTCTTCTAGCATGATGTGTACCTTGTGGCCATTTGGTGTTGGCCAACTATACACATCAATCACATTTTTGTTTTTTGGATTAGCCATGTCATCCTCTATAAAGTTTGTAGGCGCTCTAAAGCATTGGTGAGAGTTTGCTCTTGCTTTGCAAAGCAAAAACGAATCACGCCAGACTCTGTGGGCTCTTCATAAAATGCAGAGACTGGAATTGCAGCAACCCCAATTTCTTTCGTCAGCCATTGACAAAAGTCTGACTCATTGAGTTTTGCTTGCGGAATATTGAGTTTGGAATAGTCAACGCATTGAAAATAGGTGCCTGGTGCAGGTAGTAATTTAAAACGTGTTGCTTCTAAGCCTTTACGTAGAAAGTCTCTTTTTTGTTGGTAGAAGTTGGATAGTTGAGTGTACGGTACTGGGTCTTCTAGATATTTAGCTAGACCATATTGCATCGGTGTATTGACTGTAAATACAT
>CALKUJ010000063.1 GCA_937996825.1 uncultured Polynucleobacter sp.
AATTCGAAAATCTGCATCGTTACTCGTAATAGACAAGGATTGGGTCAATGATTGATGAAGCCAATTTGCGGAGTCTCCAATCGTATTGGACTCAGAGTCTAAGAATAAAAACTCATCTTGGTGTGAACTTCTTTTGAGTACACAAACTCGATGGTGAAGCTTCAAAAGCTTTTCATGCAATTCACCACTGACTGGAAGTAATCGATGACTGCTCTCCGATTTCAGGTGACTTAATCCAACAGGTTTAATCACAACCCCATACGACCACGTCAGTAAACTTGAGCTCATTAAGCTTGCGCACTCTCTCCAACGCATTGGAGCCTCTCGCAATAGCAAACTAGAGACCTCTAATTTTGCTAATCGTAGGCTATTCTCCGAGTCCCAGGATTGACTTAATCTGACACCCCCTTCAAATTCATACGGTGTGATGTGACTAACCGCCGTCACTTTGACAGGAAGCGGCGATGCACTTTTATGTTTTATAAAAACGTCATTTGGCACCGCATATCCAACACTTTGAAGTGTTTTTAAAAACCACATCGCCGCTGCGTTCTGTGCGTCTTGGCGCCGAGAATGATTTGAGTCCTCCTCATGCTCTACTCGTGCAGACACCGTGAAAAAGACATCTGAAATCTCAATGAAATCTA
Source organism: uncultured Polynucleobacter sp. (assembly GCA_937996825.1). Classification (GTDB taxonomy): domain Bacteria; phylum Pseudomonadota; class Gammaproteobacteria; order Burkholderiales; family Burkholderiaceae; genus Polynucleobacter. The sequence goes on from CALKUJ010000063.1 coordinate 648, forward strand.
ATTCATTGAGCTCACCTGGAAAGCATAATTCGAGTGTCAATATGGCATGGCGCAGAGTTCCCATGTATGTCGCAACACTGCTGAATTCCAAACGACCAGGATTTGAAGATCTGACTAATTCGTTATTGAACAAGATACAACGATGCATAGCCTGTGACCATGTCGCATCAGAAAAAGGAGCGCGCTGCGTTGCCATAAGTTCGTAATGGTTAGCACACGCTCGGAGTTCACCAAGTCGGCCCTTGTTACTGCCAATTTTGTTGATGGTGCTATAAATCCAAGCCAGCTCTTCACCCAGTGGACTTAATTGCGTATGGAGACCCTTAGACTTTGTCACGCTAGGTATGTTTATCCCAAGAAGCTTTAACGATGCATGTGTTGTTGGGATTGGCGCAGATTGACGAGGTGAATACGCAAGCTGCAAGGTTGTAGGAAGCGACAAATCAAGCCATAACGACACCGCCGCAGTGAGAAGATCGATAGAGGCAAGCGATTGGATGTCATCATCAAAAAAACCTGGAATCGATTGAGATAGCCATTGATTCACATTCGACTCAACAGAAGCACGATCAGGTAGCTTTGTTAATTTCACGCATTGGTTCAGATACAGCGACGTAGGTGTTTGCAGTGGGGAAACTCGGTCATGCATATCGCCAACACGTCGCCAGCGGACATGCCATCCATAGGGACCTTTGGTAAAAGCCTCTTGCCCTTTACTCAATATTTTTTCTAAATCAGTTTTTTCAAACAACCCATCAAACATCACCAAATGAAGCCAAAGTCCTGACCACTCACATAAATGGCCATCGCCTTGTAGCAACTCAAGTCGAACTTTCTTGGCAACAATTTCAGCCGCTATGTGGCTACTGCCAAATTGAGGGCCTTTCACCCCGTCCTCTACGACACGCCGACATGTTTGCGCATGCTTGTAGAGCGCATGCATTGGAAGTGTTAAAAAAGCGCAGTGAAAAGACTGTTTCTTTGCAATCCAAGATAGATTCATCCAGTTGCTAAAGACTTTTTCTAACTCAAGACCTGATGCTTTGATCGCTGAAATCGGCGAGTAGACGGATGCAGCAGTTGGCATCTCTAGCCCTACAGTCGCATGCCCTGTGATAACTCTGAGTAAGTTGTGATCTCGATGTTCGAGACTCCACACCGTCACAAGGACATGGCGCATGAAGTTTTTTCCTCGTTTAAAGTACTTCATGGACATATCCTCTACCGCATCAGCACGCAACGGTCGACGCTTGACTACCCGACCATCGATTTCGAGTTCATTAAATGCTGCGACATTGAATCGATACTGGCCTTGCGCGAGTTCGTGCCAAATTTCATTTTTAGCTTTGGGCATATGCTGAACCAAATCTTTAGCCAAAGCGACTTGAGCTAGTCCATATTGAGTCAATACTCTTTTGGTCAAACTAATTTTTGGAACCAAGCGAGGACCTCTATCCTCTTCTACTTGTTTATCATTCCAAAACACAAACTCATCTGAGCCATAGATCGCACCATTGGAAATCTCTTCAGGTTTAGACCCTCGCCCTCCAACGCTAAAGACCAACATGGCGAGACTGAGTCGAGCGCACTGATTAAAACTCTCAATCTTTTTCGGTAACGGGCTATTTCGTGCAATAACTTGAGTCGCCAGATTCAGCGCACCCAGCATGGCATCAAATCCTTTTCTTAAATCTTCTTGTGTAGGATTTTTTCCATAAAACTGAAAAGTATCAGCTACTACGCGTTTGATATCTCCCAAGCCAAGGTATAAAAAAACTTGACCGCAAGATTTCTCCAACTCTTTTGCATTAGGGTGAAAGTAATTCAGTATGTTTCCATTTGCCAATCTAGGCGAGAGTCCACAGACAGCCGCCTCTAGATTGTTTCCAAGCACATGCAAGTAAACGTTACCTATGGAATGGACCCACTTTCCAGGCCAAGCCTTGAAGTTGGTATCGCTACATTTTTTGAGTTCAACTCGATGCTTTGACTCTAGACCTTTCCAACGCTGCGTATTCGGTTTGACGCTAAACAATTCCGACACATACGATGCAGATGGATAGGCAAGCCATCGACGTCGTAACGCTTGTGCAACAACCAACGGCAGAGGTAAGACAATTTGTTTTTCATCTAACTCACTGACATCCACTAACTTCAGCATTCTTCCCATATTGAAACGAATGCATCCATGATCAGCATCCAATCGAATGTCATTCATATCCACCAAGGACACATTCATCAACACATGAAAAGGAAGAGGCAACGAGATCTGCAAC
>CALKUJ010000064.1 GCA_937996825.1 uncultured Polynucleobacter sp.
TGTGATTGAAAACTGGTACGGCATCTTTGCTCCTGCTAAAACGCCAGCCCCATTGGTCCAAAGATTGAATCAAGAATTGAACAAGGTCATGAAGTCACCGGAGGTAGCTGCAAGTCTGGCCAAGATGGGCTCCAGTGACGTTGCTGGCTCAGCTGAGCAATTTAACCAGTTTGTTCAAAAAGAATTGCCCTACTGGGAATCTTTGGTTAAGCGCTCTGGTGCAAAAGTAGATTAATAGATCGGTCTGACTATGTCCAATGGAATTCATATCAACCCCAGAGTAGAGGCATTCAGTCAGGGAGTTCAAGCTTTAACAGGCCTTGCTTCTTCTGTGGTCGGAGATGCGATGGGACGCTTAGTCGGGACAACAGGCTTGCATCCCGTAAATCGATCAAGCGTCACAGTGTGTGGCAATGCGTTCACAGTTCGCGTGCGAGCTGGGGATAACTTGCTGATTCATAAGGCCTTGGAGATGCTAAGACCCGGAGATGTGCTTGTTGTTGACGGGGAGGGGGATGTGTCTCGAGCGCTGGTCGGCGAAATCATGATGACATCTGCAATGGTTCAAGGTGCTGTTGCATTTGTGATCGATGGTGCAATTCGCGATGTTGATGCGTTTGAGGATCACAAATTTCCATGTTGGGCGCGAGGTGTGAATCTGCGTGGTCCCTATAAGGATGGCCCTGGGTCTATTAATGTACCGATCACTGTAGGTGGTATGTTGGTGAATCCAGGTGACATTGTTTTGGGGGACTCAGACGGAGTCGTTGCTGTTCCTTCAAGTCAAGCGCTTACCTTAGCCAAAGCTGCAAAAGACAAGGTCTTGGTTGAACATCAAATGATTGCTGACATCAAATCCGGTGCATACAGCTCGGAATGGGTTGATGAGCTGCTTCGTCAAAAGGGTGCGTGAGTACCTAAATTTTTAGTAATTTCAAACATATGAGGTCAAACTTTATGAAAAGCAGCATCCGTAGAAACGTTGTCCTTGGTTCTTTGCTTTGCTTAACTTCAATGTTTGGATATGCGGCTTGGCCATCTGACGACAAGCCGATAAAAATTATTGTTCCTTGGCCAGCTGGTGGTGCAACGGATCAAGTAGGTCGCATGCTTGCTCAGCCACTTTCTCAAGCGTTGGGCGTACCCGTCGTTGTTGAAAATAAAGGTGGAGCTGGTGGAGTAATTGGCACTCAGCAGTTCGTTAAAGAAAAGGCTGATGGACACACAATTTTGTTGGCAACCAGTTCGACAAACGCAGCGGCTCCTCATCTCTACGCAAAGCTGGGATTTGATCCGTACAAGGATTTCACCCCAGTTGTTTCTCTTTGCGAGATTCCTAACGTCATGGTTGTTCCTGCAAAGTCGCCATGGAACTCGCTCAAAGAACTCGTGACAGCAGCAAAGAAGGATCCGGGTCAGTACACCTATGGTTCAGCGGGTATCGGTGGTTCTCAGCATCTTGCTGGAGCGCAGTTCAAAACGGCCTCTGGTGCTGATGTCCGTCACGTACCGTACAAGGGAAGTGGTCCTGCTGCTCAGGACTTAATTGCTGGACACATCGACATGATGGTTGATACTGGTTCACTGGGGAACATTCGCGGAGGGTTACTCAAACCTTTGGCCGTTGCCTCTAGTAAACGTTTGCCCGCATTGCCTAATGTGCCTACTTTTAACGAGGTTGGCGTTCCAATGCTGGCTTCGGCTTGGTATGGGTTGGTTTTGCCAGCAGGTGCCCCAGATGAGGTTGTTAACCGTCTAAATACCGAGATCAATCGGATCTTAAAGCAGCCTGAAATCTCTAGTAAGTTAACCGGAATGGGCGCTTTTGTAATGGGAGGTACCTCCAGTGAGTTCGGACGTTTTGTGAATGCTGAAATAAAACGCTATGAAGTCATCGTGCGTGAATCGGGCGCCCCAAAGGAATAACAGGTAAGGGTAGGCTCTAAAGCATCACGGGCATATTTTTAAGGTTTCCAATGGATCTCGGAATTCAAGGTAAGTGGGCATTAGTTGGTGGCGCAAGCAAAGGGTTGGGCTTTGGCTGTGCGCAGTCACTCGCACGCGAAG
>CALKUJ010000065.1 GCA_937996825.1 uncultured Polynucleobacter sp.
CACCAGAACAAACCGAAGTGCGGCAAGCAGGTGGGCAATGGGCAGTGCAGCCCGCTATAAATGTGACCGTGGGCGCAATTATTCGCTTCCGTCCGGGTGAGCGTATTGCCCTTGATGGTGTTGTGATGCAGGGCCTTAGCGCAGTTGATCAGTCGCCAGTGACAGGCGAGAGTCTTCCGGTAGACAAAGCTGTTGGTGATGAGGTCTATGCAGGAACCATCAACCAATCTGGCGCGCTGGAAGTACAAGTGACTGCCCCCGCATCAGACAGCACCTTGTCTCGCATCATTCATGCGGTTGAACAAGCACAGTCATCACGAGCACCTACACAAAGGTTTGTTGATCAATTCGCTGTTGTTTACACACCAGCAATTTTTGTGTTCGCTGTTGCTGTGTTTGTGTTGACCCCTTGGTTGATGGGGTGGACATGGTTAGAGGCTCTCTACAAAGCATTGGTCTTGCTGGTCATTGCCTGCCCCTGTGCGTTGGTGATATCAACGCCAGTGACAGTTGTGAGTGGCTTAGCAGCAGGCGCGCGTCGAGGGATTTTGATCAAAGGCGGCGTCTATCTTGAGGAAGCCCGAAAAATCAAAGTCGTGGGAATGGACAAAACGGGAACCATTACGGAAGGAAAACCAAAATTGGTGGCGTTTGAGTTGCTAGATAGTGACGCAGAGCTTGCAACGATTCAATGCCTTGCAAAAAGTTTGGCGGCACGCTCCGACCATCCCGTGTCCAAAGCTATCGCTGAGGGACTGACCGCCAACATGCTTGAAGTTGGTGACTTTCAAGCGGTTGCAGGTCGTGGGGTTCAAGGGCAGATAGAAGCTCAACCTTATGCACTAGCTAACCATCGCTGGATAGAAGAGCGAGGGCAGTGTTCGGCAGAACTGGAACAACGCCTTGAGACTCACGAAAAAGCAGGCAGGACCGTCACTATTTTGGCGAATGCGAATCGGGCGATTGCCCTGTGCGCTGTAGCTGATACCATCAAACCTTCATCAGCACAAGCCGTTGCAGAGCTTAAGTCGTTGGGTGTCACACCCGTCATGTTGACGGGCGATAACGTTGCGACAGCTCAAACAGTAGCGGCACTTGCAGGCATTGATGAAGTTCGTGGAAATTTGTTGCCAGAAGACAAGCTGGTAGCCATCGATGAACTTCAAAAGCAATTTGGTATCACAGCAATGACAGGTGACGGTATCAATGATGCACCCGCCCTAGCAAAAGCTGACATTGGTTTTGCAATGGGTGCCGCAGGCACTCACACAGCAATGGAAGCAGCTGATGTTGTTGTCATGAACGATGACCTGAGCCGCTTGCCAGAAACCATCCAGCTGTCAAAGAGGACGCACGTTATCTTGTGGCAGAACATCGTTTTAGCGTTGGGTATCAAAGCAGTATTCCTTTGGCTTGCTATTTTTGACAACGCTTCGATGTGGATGGCCGTGTTTGCAGACATGGGGGCAAGTCTGTTGGTAGTTTTTAATGGATTAAGGCTGCTTAGATTGAGAGGCTGAGGAAGAATTGCTGCAATGGGCAGAGTTATTGGTCAGGGCCGCTGTATTTAGTGGTCACGTTGCTGGACTGATACCCTCCGACGACAGGACTATGGTGGTAGAGGTCGTAGAGAGGATTTGTGATCGTCTGAAAGATCGACTGTAAGCGGCAACAAAAACCGCTCAAAAAAGTTGGATGAACTCTCACTGCTGTGCTGTCTGTAGAAAACTTTCTACAAGAGCACCTCAGAAACAAGAAAGCCCGGCATGAAAGCCGGGCTAAGTCCTTGATTTGATTGGTAGGGCGTCACGGACTTGAACCGTGGACCAAAGGATTATGAGTCCTCTGCTCTAACCAACTGAGCTATCGCCCCAACCGAAGCTCAGATTGTAGTTTGTAGGTTAGGGGTGAATTCAAGTATTCAGGCCTGATGTCGAAACATCAGTGTCGGCGCAAATTCGTGCGCCCAAATTGTTTGAATTCACGCCCCATGACCTACGAGATCTTCAGCTCTCTCAAGAGCCACATCATTCGCTGGCCACGCCATTTACTGATGGCTGGCGGCATTTGCTTGCTCGTAGCATGCGGCGGCGGTGGAGGCGGCGGGGGCAGCCCAAGTACAACATCCGCGCCTGCAGTCACATTCACCCAAGTGAATTCAGGCGCCACGGTTTACTCTGGCAATAGAGTTCAAATGACCCCGAGCTTCAACTATGGCTCAGGCGTCATCACATGGATCGATGGCAATGGACAGGCACAAACACGCCAAGTGGTCAACCCAGGTACGCCGATTGACGACTACCCCACTGCCAGCACCACTTACACGCTCACAGTTCGTTACCAAGACCCAACTACTGTGCGCCCAAATGAACTGACTACAACTAAAACAATTACCGTCAACATCACACCAATTGACCTAGTTCAGCCCACACTCACATTGACAACCACCCCCTCCGGTTCGGTTGCGTTTGGCACGACTGTCGCCGTGACCCCGACCATCACGTATGACAACAACAAAATTAGCATCACTTCAAGCACGATCAATAACAGCGTGACGAATACAAACACAGCCGTTACGTCTGGCGTGGCAATTAATCAAAACGTCACAGCCAACACAGTATTCACGTTGCGTGTCGAATATGTAGACATTCGCGAAACACCCAACCGAACCTTTCCTGCACTAACGACGACTGCGACTGTCACCATCTCAACAGACCCATTGCCTCTGGCTCAAGCAGCATCATTGACGGCGGGACGTTCTGAGCAAATTTCCATCATGCTGGGAAACAATAGGGTGCTAGTGGCTGGCGGCACAACAAATGGCACGCTGCCGGTCAAAACAGCAGAACTCTACAACCCTGACACAAATACCTGGAGTGCAACAGGAAGCATGGTGGTGACGCGCCGTGGTCACACAGCCACTCTTTTGTTAGACGGGAAAATTTTGGTCACCGGCGGCTACGACGGTACGGTTGAATCACCCACAGCCGAAATTTATGACCCTGCTACCGGAATCTGGAC
>CALKUJ010000066.1 GCA_937996825.1 uncultured Polynucleobacter sp.
ATAGGTCCGAGCTGTTGACCTGCACCGTGAGAAGTCAACTACACAATGAAAAGCGCCTATAGGTTTAGCGAAATACAAAACCTTTGTACTCTTATTGTCTATGCCGCAGTAGAACAAATAAGAATTCACACACTACCATTTAATCCATACTCCAAAAGTAATCATATGACTATATACGTATTAGAAAGCCATCCATTGATGTGCCAAGCGATTACATTCCTACTTCGCAGAATTGACCCGTCCAAAAAAGTTGTCGAAGTACACGCCTACAGCAAGCTGCAAGAAGCCATGTTGATCAATGGGCTGCCAGAGGCGTTTGTGATGGACCCCCTCATCACTGGCAACAGTGGCACAGCATGCATCAAACAAATCAAAAGTAACTACCCAAGCACACCATTAATTTTGTTTTCAAGCATCCCCAGCGAAGAAGTGCAAAAAATTTGCCTCAGCGCAGGTGCCGATCTGTACATAGAAAAAACAGCAAGACCCCAAGAAGTTTTTGATCTTGTTCGTGAAGCGCTCGGATGGAAAAACAAGTCACAACTCAACACTTCCCAAACACCTTCTGCCGAAGGCCTTGTCAAACTTTCAAAGCGACAAAAGCAGCTAGTAACTCTTATAGATGAAGGGTTGAGCAATGAAGACATAGCAAAAAACCTAGGCATCAGCGCACACACGGTCAAAGTGCATCTGTGGCGCTTTTACAAAAAACTAGGCATCAGTAGCAGAACACAACTGATCAAGTTTTCGCGCGAAAACGGTTACTTGTAATGAAAAATCCACAACCAGATTTAGGATGCCAAAATATCTAAGGCACGCAAAAGCTCAGCACTTTTGATGGGTTTCAACAAAACATCATCAAACCCTAAAGACTTCAAATAAGCAACATCGGCAACTTGCGCATTGGCTGTGTATGCAATCAGACGAATTTCAGCGTATTTAGACAAAGACCGAATTTGCTGAGCCACGATAACACCATCCATCACCGGCATAGAAATGTCCAGCAAAACATGCGTTACTTGATGCACGCCAATCAAACGCAAAGCATCTGCACCACACTCACACTCCAGGACTTGCACCAACGTACCAAACGGGCGAAGAATAAAGCTAGGTAACAGCCGACTCACCAAGTTGTCATCCACCACAATGACCATAATTTTTTTCATACCGACACCTTGGTTTGCGTGCAACGCATCGGCAACTTCACGATCAATTGCGACGATTCGTTCACAACATATCGGTATTGCGCACTACCTTGTAAAAAATAAATCAACGCCTTGGCAAGCGCCAATTCAACGCCTGGTCCTTCTTGCAATCTAAATTTGTAGCGATCTGTGCACCAAAACTCTTGAAGCAAATTAATCTGAGCGATATCTGTGACGACATCTAAGCCAAGTACCGTCAACTGAAAATAGCTTTGCGTCTCATCCACCGATGCATCGACATGTACTGACTTGCCCTTAGCCGCCGATTGCACAGCACCAAAAATAAGCGCATCCACTACCTGACGCACTCTTTGTGCATCCGTATACATCTCCGAAAGAAATGTTTCTTTTGAGCATGTATAAATCAGATTCACATCGTGCTGAAGCGCTTGTTTTTGATGATGTCGTACAACATCCCACACCAGTCTGTTGATTAAAAACGTAGAGCAACTGATCTTGATTTGCCCCAGTGATAAACGATGCAAGTCAAAAAATGAATTAATTGCACGCGCCAAGCCCTGGCTGCTTTCATGAATAATTTTTGCGGTGAAATTCACCATTGGCTCAGTTGAGCTGGACTCTACAAACTCCGAATAGCCCACGATGCCAGTAAGCGATGTGCGCAACTCATGCGACAAACGCTCCATCAACTCAGATTGAGTTTGAATCTCCCCACCTTTGCTAGCAAAGGCTCGAGCAAACCAAGATTTAAGTCGAGACCAACAAAATCGCATAAACACCTCTTGTCAACGCATGCCAAAATGCGCATTAAATTGATCACGTTAACTTCGTATGTTTACTTTCCAAAAACTTCGTGCGGTTTCAGCGGTATCAGCTACCGCTATTTTTTGAATCGAATTGAATTCACGCGTCCCCATATCAAAATACACGCGCTCAAAAAAATACTCATAGTCAGTGCCTGATGCCTTGCTCCACTGCGACACGGGGTCAAACTGAAGCACATCAAACAAGTAATGATTCATCGCATGCATGAACACAGAAAAACCAGCCAAAAGCCGCACCTGCTGTGTGGATTGAATCAACCAATCTATATCTGGTTGCCATCTGTAAATCAAGCTGATCTCCGAATCGACGTCATACATCATGCGACCGTACTGCTCAAAGTCGTACATCATTCGCCCCACGTAACCACCCGAGCCATCAGTTTTCACAACGATTGATCGGGGAAAAATTTTGAGATAAGACATATACAGGACAAGTGTCTGATCAATGCATCAACAAACGTCTTCACTTACACCAATTGCAGGAATTTTCTTCCGACATTAATCCACTAAAGTTTTAACTTCCGCATTAAAAGCAGATAAATTTGTAGATCATCAAATACGCACGATCAAGTCTCTGACTTGCTAGAAACATTGAATTCAAACCCACACTCAAAACTCCTCGCCATCCTGTGTATCGCACCATCTATAACGTGTGCCCAAGAAGCGTGGCAAATGAACTCATCCGTGACTACCATGACTGGGCACTACGGAAACTCGCTCACCATGAACAACCAAAAAAGTTTAGGTATACGCATCTCGGGTGAACAACATCACACATGGGGCTTCACTGCTGGACTGCAATCTACACACATCAACATGGCCCCTGTTACTCAAGTGTCAACGCAAAATCAAGACAACTGGGTTCTCTCAGGTTACGCATACAAGCCATCAGCCATACTTCTTGGACGATGGACATTTCAACTTGATGCACATCAAGTGCATCACGATGCCCCCAAAAGCAACACAAGCGATGTCCGCGCCATTACCCCCCAGATCACATGGCTCTCTTACACACAACCACTCAAAGTTG
>CALKUJ010000067.1 GCA_937996825.1 uncultured Polynucleobacter sp.
TTGACCTGTTCAACGCCAAGAACTTGTGGCTGGGTGCGCTGTACTTCAAGGGCGGGATCATCATGATCAACCACCCGCAATTGATGAATGCAGTGAACTCGGGCGTGTTGATGGTGCGTGCTGAAACCACGGTGGTGAGCACGTCTGCCGCGGTTCGCGCTGGCGGTGATGTCACGAATACACCGCTGCAAACAACGAGTGGCACAGGTAGCAGCATGGTGTCGGTGGTGGTCAACCGTGCCCCAAGCACATCGCAAACGGGTGTGATTCAGGTGCAGGTGGCTCCTGAAGCGGCGGCGCCTGGCAAGAGCTTTAGTTTCGCGCTTGACCCCCACGCTGTGGCGGGCCATACGTCTGATGCGCCTGTGAAGATTTCACAAATGGATGGCAAGCCACTGCCCAACTGGCTGCGTTATGACGCGGCCAACAAAACCTTCACAGCCAACGATGTGCCAGCTGGTGCTTTCCCATTGCAACTGAAGGTTTCCGTAGGGAATACCGACTCAGTGGTGCTGATTCAAGAGAAACCACCCAAGTAAATGCCAATGTTTACTTTTTTGTGTCGTTTCTTCTTCAGAATTTTGCGGGCCTACCGAATCGGTTGGGTGAAGCCGCGCCATCTTATTTCCAGCCAACAATCCATACCCACTGTGTTGACCGCAGTGGCTGTGGCTTGCTTGGCGCATGGTGGCGTATGGGCGCAATCGGCGACGCCCTCAAACCAACTGCCTACGGGTGGGGTGGTGAGCGCAGGCCAGGCCAGCATCAGCCAAGCAGGTAGTACGCTGAATGTGAACCAAAGCAGTCAACGCGCGGTTGTGGACTGGACCAGTTTCAACGTCGGCCAATCTGCGACAGTCAATTTCCAGCAACCCAACGCGCAGTCGTCCACACTGAACCGTGTGATGGACACACAACCCAGCCAAATTTTGGGTCGCATTACCGCACCGGGCGCTGTGATCTTGGTCAACCCACAGGGCGTGTACTTTGGTAAATCGTCTAGCGTGGATGTGGGGGGCTTGGTGGCCACCACACACAACGCGGTGGCTGACGAGTACATGAAAGGCCAACTCAAGTTCAACCGCAATGGCGCAACTGGTTCAGTGGTGAACGAGGGTGAGTTGCGTTCTGCATTGGGGGGCTACATTGCGCTTTTGGCCCCCGAGGTGCGTAACCAAGGCGTGATTGTGGCCAACCTCGGCACCGTGGCTTTGGCGGCCGGTGAGGCGTATGAATTGCAGTTTGACGGCGCAGGGGCGTTGAGCAATGTACGCGTGACGCCCGCCACTCTCAACACCTTGGTGGAAAACAAGCAAGCCATCATCGCACCAGGGGGGTTGGTGATTTTGTCGGCCCAAGCGACCAGCCGACTGCAAAGCGCGGTGGTGAACAACTCGGGTCGCATTGAAGCCACAAGCATGGTCAATCGCGGCGGGCGCATTGTGCTGGAGGCCAGTGGTCAAGTGACCAACAGCGGCACCATCATCGCCAACAACCTACTGGGCGCTACAAGCACACCCACGGCTTTGGGCAACATCGACATCAAAACAGCCCAATTCACCCAAACCGCCGGCGGTGTGTTGGATGTGTCCGCTGTCAACACCTACGCGGGCCATGTGACGTTGCAAGCGACCGACTCTATCTACATGAGTGGTTCTGTGTTGGCCAGCAGCGTGATGGGCTCTGGCCAAAGTACCAGCTATGTGTTGGGCAATGCTGTGGGTGGACAGCTGAGCCTGCAAGCGACAAGACGCATTGACTTTGATGGCGCGGTGCTTGACGCCTCGGGCCCTGATGGCGGTGGTCGCATTCATATCAGTGCACCCGGCGTGCCCGCAGACCCGATGCCGACACACACCATGGTGGCAATGACGAACACCACGGTGATTCGTGTGAACAGCTCACGTGCCCAAGCCGGTCGCGTGGAGGTGGAGGGCGATGACATCAGCCTAGACACCACACGCATCGAAGCCATGGGCGCCACCGCGGGTGGCACCGTGCTGGTGGGCGGAGATTGGCAAGGCAGCGGCACCTTGCGCCAAGCCACCACGGTGAGCATGAGCACAAACAGTGTGATTGACGCCAGTGCAACCGACAACGGCAATGGTGGCAAGGTGGTGTTGTGGAGTGATGTCAATAAGACAAATTCCGTGACTTTTGTTCAAGGCATCATCTACGCCAATGGTGGTCTGAACGCTGGCGATGGTGGGCAAATTGAAACATCGGGACATCACTTGAATGTGGATGGCGTCTCGGGCTCGGCACATTCAGTACACGGTTCGGCCGGATTATGGTTGTTCGACCCCTACAACGTCACGATCACTAGCACCGACTATGCCGGCAGCTTCTCAGGTGGCACTTGGACTCCGAACTCTGATAACTCCACCATTCTCAATACCAACATCAACAACTTGTTGAACAACGGCACGAGTGTCACCATCACAACAGGTGCCTCAGGTGGTCAATTAGGCAACATCAATGTGCAGGCGCCCATTGAAAAGAGCTGGGGTTCTTCAGAGGTGACCCTCAAATTTGTAGCGGCCAACCACATTTTTGTGGATGCAGACATCATTCAGTCGGGTGTTGGTACTGGCAGGCTGAATATGGTGTTTGATGCTGATAACTCGTCGACCAGTGGTACCTCACGCGACGGTGGAGGCATTGTGCTGCTTGGTGCAAATGGCGGCGCTGTGACATTGAGTACCGGCGGTGGCTCTGTCACGTTTGGTGGCACTGTTGATAGCAACAATCGATCTGGTGGTGATCTCTATGTTGGCGGCAGTACCAATCCTGTTTTGGTGTCGACCTACGGCGGAGCTTTCACAGTCAAAGGTCAACTGATTGTTGCCAACTCAAACGCTACAGGCTTTTGGGTGAATACAGCTGGAGGCGCGATCACGCTGAATTCAACCATCGACTCAGGTAATGAATATCGCTTTGTAGATGACTCAGAAATTTCAGGTTCTGCGACTGGTGTAGATAACTGGACCAAGGCGCAATCTGACGCGCAGCTCAAAGGCGGGTACCTCGTCACCATTACCTCGAGTCTTGAAAACATGCTGGCTTCTGCCGCCACTTTGCAGAATGGCTCATACCGTGGCGCTTGGATTGGCATCTACCGTGACAAAGACAACGCAAGTCAGCCTTATGCGTGGAAATTTGCTGCAGGAAGTCCTGAAGCAGGCAAGGTTTTAGGCATCCAAGGCAATATCAACGGTACATCAGGCGGCAGCGGTGTGACTGCAAGCTCAGGGTACTTTCAAAACTTTGGCAGCGGTGAGCCTAATGGTGGCGGTACGGGTGGTGAATACGCTGGCCAGTTTTTTGGTGGGCAGGCCCTTTGGAATGACTTAACAGGTTCAACAGGCTATTCAAGCAGCATGAGCGGTCAATACAACGTGATGGGTTATGTGCTTGAGAAAAACCTCAGCCCATCGGTTGTTCGCTTCACTTCGGCTGGGGGAGATGTGACGATTGCTGGTGCAGTAGGCTCAAACAAAACCATCGCATCGTTGGTGGTTGATAGCGCGACTTTTAGTGCCAGTGCCATCGCCACCACTACAAGTTTAAGCGTGACAAACTCTGCTGCAGCGTCGATTTCAGGGGCAATTTCAGGCGCTATCAACCTCACCAAAGAGGGGGGCGGCACTCTGACGTTGGGCGGAGCCAACGCATACACCGGAGGCACCTCCATCAACGCTGGCACGTTACAAGTTAACAGCAGCACGGCATTGGGTCCATCCGGCACCATCAGCATGGGCGGTGGTGTCTTGCAATACACATCAAACAATACGATTGACTACTCATCGCGTTTTAGCACCGCTGCAGGACAAGCCTACAACGTAGATACCAATGGTCAAAACGTGACATGGGCTACTGGACTGACCAGCTCAGGTGCGACTTTGACCAAGCTGGGTGCAGGCACGCTCACGCTGTCAGGCGCCAACACCTACAACGGTGGCAGCAACATCAACGCAGGCGTATTACTGGCTAATAGCAGTAGCGCTTTGGGTTCGTCAGGCGTTTTGAGCTTTGGCGGTGGCACGCTGCAATACAGCGCAAGCAATACCTATGACTATTCGGCACGTATCAGCACTGCCGCTGGCCAAACCTACAAAGTGGACACCAACGGTCAAAACGTGACTTGGGCGACCGCGCTCACCAGTTCAGGTGGGAGCTTGAACAAGGCAGGCTCGGGCATCTTGACATTATCTGGAGCGAACACATACTCAGGTGTGACGACTGTCTCCGCTGGTACCTTAAAAATGGGCGTGGCATCTGTGGGCACAGTGGGTGCGATCACCAGCAGCGCATTGGGCACGGGAATTGCCATGGTGAGCAGCGGTAGTGCCATTGATTTGAACGGCTACACCTTGCTCAACAGTGCAACGCTGGCAGGTACAGGTGTGTCTTCGGGGGGGGCGTTAACCAACTCGTCAGCCAGTGCGGTGACGGTGTCTGGCCCACTCACGCTGAGTGCCAATAGTTCGGTGATCAGTACAC
>CALKUJ010000068.1 GCA_937996825.1 uncultured Polynucleobacter sp.
AAGTTTGCAGGCATTGTGTAAGCGCCAATAGAGGAGCGATGTAGTCCTGCCACATGGTTACCAACGGCAGCCATCATCCGTTTAACCTGGTGATATCGACCTTCAACAATAGTCATCGACAATAGGCGTTCAGATTGTTGTACGCAGGCTTTAGCAAAGCAGGGCTTGGGATCATCATCTAATACAACACCATTTAATAAATGCTCAATTTGTGCAGTCGTTAAATCTTCTGCTGTGGTGATGTCATAAATTTTGCCAATGTTCTTTTTTGGGGTGGTCATTTTATGAATGAACTGACCATCGTCAGACATCAAAATGAGACCTGTGGTGTCGTAATCCAAGCGACCGACACACTGAATACCTCGCTCCACCAGGGGTTGGGGTAGTAAGCCATAAATGCTGGGGTGATGACTGGTTTTGTGTGAACACTCATAGCCAGCTGGTTTATTGAATGCCACGTAAGCCTTTTCGTGATATTCCCAGTCCTCGCCATCAACATTCAGCATGAGGTTGTCAGTAGGCACTTTCTCATCAGGGTCTTCTGCTAAGACACCATTGACCTTCACTAGCTCTGCATAGACCAAGTCGCTGCAATAGCGGCGCGTTCCAAACCCCTGGCTAAAAAGGATTTTTTCTAAAGAAAGAGGTTTTGGCATGCTGATTAAAGAGTACCTATAATGGTGAAAAGCGAAATATTACAGCTAATACAGCGGAACTCGCTTCAAATACTGAATCCCTGAGGAGATGATAGTGCCAGTTATTACCAATATCGAAGATTTGCGTATTTTGCATAAAAAAAGAACGCCAAAAATGTTCTATGACTATGCGGATTCTGGTTCTTGGACTGAGTCTACTTATCGCTCAAACGAATCTGATTTTCAAAAGATCAAGCTGCGTCAAAAAGTAGCCGTGAACATGGAAAACAGAACGACCAAAACCAAAATGATTGGTCAAGAAGTGGCAATGCCTGTGGCATTAGCTCCAACTGGTTTAACGGGTATGCAATACGCAGATGGTGAGATTTTGGCTGCTAAAGCCGCCGAGAAGTTTGGTGTGCCATTCTGCTTATCAACCATGAGCATTTGCTCTATCGAGGACGTGGCCGAACACACCACCAAGCCTTTTTGGTTCCAGCTCTATGTCATGAAAGACCGTGGCTTTATCGAGCGCTTGATTGATCGTGCTAAAGCAGCCAAATGTTCTGCTTTGGTACTGACACTTGATTTGCAAATTCTTGGTCAGCGTCACAAAGACCTAAAGAATGGTTTATCTGCACCACCAAAATTAACAATTCCGAACATCATCAACATGATGACCAAGCCACGTTGGTGCATGGGCATGTTAGGTACTCAACGCAGAACCTTTAGAAACATTGTTGGTCACGCTACAGGCGTGGGCAATATGTCATCTTTGTCATCTTGGACGGCAGAACAATTCGATCCTGCTTTGAATTGGGGTGATGTTGAATGGATCAAAAACCGTTGGGGTGGCAAACTCATCATCAAGGGTATTTTGGACGAGGGTGATGCACGTCTTGCCGCCAACTCTGGCGCGGATGCTTTGATTGTTTCTAATCACGGTGGTCGTCAGTTAGATGGTGCTGTTTCAAGTATTCAAGCATTGCCTGGCATCGTTGATGCGGTTGGTAAAGACATTGAAGTGTGGATGGATGGTGGTATTCGTTCAGGTCAAGATGTTTTGAAAGCTTGGGCATTGGGTGCCAAGGGTACTTTGATTGGACGTCCTTTCTTGTATGGCCTCGGTGCGATGGGTGAGGCTGGTGTGACCAAGTGTCTTGAGATCATTCATAAAGAATTGGATATCACCATGGCTTTCACAGGACATCGAGACATTCAAAATGTCACCAAGGATATCCTGTACCCAGGTACTTTTTAACTGGCCTGAGCTCTTATGATGAATCCCAGCACCTTGAGCGATAGTATTCAACTGGCAGTAGCGCCAGTTTTCTTGTTAACGGCAGTGGCTGGCATGATCGGTGCATTGACGCACCGTTTGGCTCGTGTGATTGACCGCTCCCGCGTGCTTCATAAAGAGCTCATGGATGAGAACCTTAAGCAGACGATTCGTGATTCCTACAACCAAGAGTTAAAGAACATTGCCACGCGCGGCCGTTTCATCAATGTCTCAATGATCTTTTTGGTCTTGTGCGCCATCATGATTGGATTGACCATCTTGGAATTGTTTTTCGCTGAAACAAGTGGCGGAAAACTAATGGTGTCAGCATTTGTTCTCTATACATTTGTGGCTGGCATCGGTTCATTCATTCTTGCTCTGATTTCACTGTTGATTGAGGTGTTGATTGCTTCATACTCAATTCATTGGAAACCTCACGCCTAGTAGCCACCAATAAATAAGTAAATAAAACAATATAAATAACAATTAAAAAAGGAAGGCGCCATGACCATCTATCAATACAAAGACAAAGTGCCACAAATTCATGACTCGGCTTTTGTGGCTAAGGAAGCCACATTGATTGGTGATGTGATCCTGCATGAAGATGTGAGCGTCTGGCCTGGTGTGGTGATTCGTGGTGATAATGAGCCAATCACAGTAGGTAAGGGCAGTAATGTGCAAGAAGGCACTGTGATGCACACAGACATGGGTTGCCCTTTGACTTTGGCACAAAACGTGACTGTTGGTCATCAGGCGATGCTGCACGGTTGTACGATTGGTGAGAACTCATTGATTGGCATCCAAGCCGTGGTGCTTAATCGTGCGGTGATTGGTAAAAACTGTTTGGTGGGAGCGGGCTCGGTTGTGACTGAAGGCAAAGTGTTCCCAGATAACTCCTTAATCCTAGGTTCTCCTGCGAAAGTTGTTCGTGAACTAACGCCAGAAGCTATCGCCGGCCTTAAAGCCAGTGCTGCTAGTTACATCGCTAAGAAAAATCTCTTTAAACAGCACTTAGTTGAACTTCCACAAAAAGATTAATCGAATCTCATGATTCCAGGTTTAGTTCAGATACTACTTTGGCAAGGCGTGGGAGAGTTAATCTCTCATTTCTTCTTGCCAGTTTTACCTGGACCAGTTTTGGGACTTATTTTCCTTTTGGTCTTTTTGATGATTAAAGGCCAAGTCAATCAATCTTTAGCGTTAGTGTCAGATGCATTTAGTCAGCATTTAGGTGTTTTGTTTGTGCCTGCCGCAGTTGGTGTGATTCTTTTCTTACCACAATTAAAAGCCCATGCGCTGGCCGTTATTTCAGCATTACTCATCAGTGTTGTCTTAACCAT
>CALKUJ010000069.1 GCA_937996825.1 uncultured Polynucleobacter sp.
TACTCCCCGGCCTTTTCTCTGCCAACTGGCTCAGGACGCCGCTCTGGATTTTTATCACCGACATATGGTCGTGTAAAAAGAGGCGGTGTTAGAGGTTGGGATGTCACTTTGCCTTACTACCTCAATTTGGCGCCTAATCGAGACATGACTTTATTTCCTCGATATATTGAAGGTCGTGGCGAACAGTTAGGTGTTGAATATCGTTATCTTGATAGAAATTACACGGGTGTTGTAACTGCTGAAGCCTTGAACGACTCTGCTTATGGCCAAAATCGTTGGGCTTTTGGAATAAAGCACACGCAGGTAATGGCACCTGGCTTGGTTGGTTATACCGATTTCAGCAAAGTATCTGATGATTTGTATGTTGATCACCTAGGTAAGAGTTTGAATGGGGTGGTCAATCGTCAATTCAATCAAGAAGTAGGTGCACGATATGGTCTTGCCGGTTGGAATATCTTAACGAGAGTGCAAAAGTTTCAAACCCTACAGCCTGATCCAAATAACTCAGTTATCTTGCCTTATGACCGGGAACCACAGATTAATGCAAGATATGCCAGAAATAATTGGAACGGTCTAAATGTTTTGGTCGAGACTGATGCAACGCGTTTTACTTACCAAGGTTTAAGCAATCCAAGCAGAACGTTCAAAGAAGGTAATCGTGCATACGCTATGACCTCTGTGGCTCGGCCGTTCATGACGCCTGGTTACTACTTCACTCCAAAAGTATCTTTAAGAACCACACAATACACAGTGGATCCTTTTCCTGGTCAAGCAGACTTAAGTAGGAATGTGACTCTACCGACATTTAGTTTGGATTCTGGTTTGGTTCTCGAACGTGATGCTTTGGAGTTAAGTTCATTGTTCAGTAGAAATATATTGATGACTCTTGAGCCAAGAGCTTTTTATGTTTACACGCCATATCGTTATCAAAATGATTTACCTTTGTTTGATACCGCTGATGCGGGTTTTGGCATTTCTCAAATTTTTAGTGAGAACTCTTTTGCCGGTAATGACCGTATTGCTGATAACAATAAGGTAACTTTCGGTCTTACTTCAAGAGTGCTAGATGCAGATACTGGCATTGAACGTATGCGTGCAATTGTTGCTCAGCGGATTGATATGGATGGTCAGCGGGTCGGATTAACTAGTGAGCAAAGAGCTGTAAAAAGATCTGATTTGTTGGCAGGTTTATCGACTCGTTTGATTGGAAACTTTAACCTGGATGGTGTGATTCAGTATAACGAGCAGTTATCCAGGTTGGTCCAGCAAAGCGTGACAGCCAGTTATCGTCCTGAGTTAAGAAAACTCTTAAATGCGAGTTATAGAAGAGTCGTTAATCCTGCAGATGCTCGAACAAGTACTGACCAATATGAAGTATCTGGACAATGGCCAATTGCACGTCAGTGGTATGGTATTGCACGCTATAACTTCGATTTGATTTCAAATAGAGTATTGAATCGTGTTGCCGGTCTTGAGTACGATGCAGATTGCTGGGCGGTGAGAGTGGTGCAGCGTCAGTACCAAAATACATCTGTGCTTTCGACCTCAGAAGTCTATTTGCAGATTGACTTTAAAGGCTTCTCTAGCGTGGGTAGTAACCCCATTAATCTAATTCGTTTTAATATACCTGGGTATGAGCCAATCAGTCCAAATCCAGCACCAATATCACCATTTGAAAGTTACGAATGAAGCTAGCTAATATTGTTTTCAGTGCAATTGCTTTGATGCTCTTCAGTGAGATGCCTTTGGCGCAAAATAAAAACAGATCAATTGATGAAGTGATTGCAATTGTTGATACAAGCCTGGTCACGAAGTTAGAGCTTGAAGCTAGGGTTGCGCAGATTGAAAAACAATTCAAAGCAGCCAATAGACCTTTACCGCCCGCTGATGATTTGAGATCTCAAGTTTTAGAGCGTTTGATTTCTGAGCGTATTCAGCAAAACTTAGCGAATCAAGCCGGAATTAAAGTGAACGATAAAGAATTGGACAGAATTCTTGGCAATATCGCAGCGCAAAGCAAGTTATCAGTTGCTGAGTTAAAGCTCAAGATTGAAAAAGAAGGTACTAACTTTAATAAATACAGAGAAGAAATTAGAAAAGAAGTGCAAGCTGCAAGGCTGCGCGAGCGTGAAGTGGATGCTCGAGTGCAAGTCAGTGAGAGTGAAATTGATAGCTATATTTCAGAAAAGAACAGAGGCAAGATACTGCAAGCAGGTAATGATGAAATCTACTTGGCTCAATTGGTGGTTGCCTTGCCACCAAATGCCAGTGAGTCTGATATTGCTGCAGCAAAAAATAAAGCTGAAGATCTTTTGAAGCAAGCTACGAATGAAAAAGATTTTTTAGGTTTTGGCAAAAAGATTGCTTTACCAGGGTCAGGTATTCGTGTTGAAGATCTTGGTTACAGAACTTTGGATCGTTTGCCACAATTATTTGTAGATGGAGCTCAAGGTATTGGCGGAAATCAAATGATTCCTCGGGTTTTACAAAGTGGCGCAGGTTTTCACATCATCAAGGTCCTTGACAGAAAAGGCAGCGTTTCCGCAAATACTCAAAACATTGTTGTGACGCAAACTCAAGCTCGACATATTTTATTGAGGCATCGTCCAGGCGTTACAGATCTTGAAGCTCAGCGTCGTTTGAATGGCTTCAAAGATCAAATCAAGGTCAAGGCAAGTGATTTTTCTCAGTTAGCGAAAAAGCATTCAGAGGATGGCTCGGCACAAAACGGCGGTAACTTGGGTTGGATGTCCCCGGGTGAGTTGGTTCCGGAATTTGAGCAGGCCATGAATCAATTGAACATCAATGAGGTCAGCGAGCCAGTGAGAACTGAATTTGGCTGGCATTTGATTCAGGTGGTGGAGAGACGTCAAGCTCAGTTATCGGCTGATAAACAACGTGATTACGCCAGAGCCGCCATCAGAGAAAAGAAAATGGATCAAGCCTATCAAGACTGGCTTCGTCAAATCAGAGATGCAGCCACAGTAGAAATTCGTCAATCTAATTAACGATGATTCATATTGCTCTGACCACTGGTGAACCAGCTGGTATTGGTCCAGAAATCAGTCAGAAGGCTGCTCAGGAGTTTTTAAAGCAGCATTCTGATGTGAGCGTTCATCTCATAGCCGATCAGTCTTTGCTAAATCTTCAGGGTCATGACAGATTGTTTGTGAAGCATTGCGCCTTGGCCGAAAAGACCATTCCTGGCAAACTCAATGTGTTGAATGCGCCTTATGTTTTAAACACTCTGAACATCGCCACTGATGGTTGTTTGAGTGGTGATTACCAAGCGATGGTGACGGCACCGGTTCAAAAAAGTGTTATTTCTGATTCAGGTGTTAAGTTCAGTGGTCACACTGAATATTTGGCCGAGAAATGCAATGTTGACTTGGTTGTGATGATGCTTTGTGGCAAACCTATTTTTGAATCAAAGTTGCTGCCTGATCAGTTAAGAGTCGCATTGACCACCACCCACATGCCGTTGCAAAAGGTGTCTGCTTGTATCACCGCAGAATTGATTGAAAAAACCATTGAAATTGTTTGGCAAGACCTAAAGAATAAATTTGGCATCAAAGATCCATCAATTTATGTCACAGGTTTAAATCCTCATGCGGGTGAGTCTGGTCATATGGGTCTCGAGGAAAGAGATGTGATCGCTCCTGCCATTGAGCGCATGAAAAAAAAGAATTATCGTGTTTCAGGACCGTTTCCTGGAGATACGATTTTCAGTCCTGATAATTTAAAAAATGCCGATGTGATTTTGGCCATGTACCACGATCAAGGTTTGGCCCCGTTTAAATTTGCCACCTTTGGCGAAGGTGTGAATGTTACTTTGGGTTTGCCAATCATTCGCACATCTGTCGATCATGGCACTGCCTTGGGTATTGCCGGAAAAGACATGGCTGATTCAAGCAGTATGTTGGCTGCTTTGAATGTGGCTTATCAAATGGTCAAGGCCAAAGGTTCTTAGTGGCACATCAAGCTCGTAAACGCTTTGGTCAGCACTTTCTCGTTGATAGTGGGATGATCCATCTGATCATCAAAGCCATTGATCCAAAACCGCAAGATGCTTTGATTGAGATCGGCCCTGGATTGGGTGCTATGACAAAGCCATTGCTGAACTGTTTGGATGCCATGGCAGTCGTTGAGCTTGATAGGGACTTGGTCAAATTCTGGAAAAGTCAAAATATTTCAAAACTACAAGTTCATGAATCTGATGCCTTGAAGTTTGATTTTCAGGCTTGGGCCAAGGAGCAAAAATCCCTGCTTCAGAAAAATGTACCAGATGCCCGGGTCAAAATTGTGGGCAATCTTCCCTACAACATCTCCTCTCCTTTACTTTTTCATTTGATGTCTGCAGTTGCTGACGTTGATGAGCAAGTTTTTATGCTGCAAGCTGAAGTGGTAGAGCGCATGGCAGCTCAGCATGGCGATTCAGAATATGGACGATTGTCAGTCATGTTGCAGTCTAAGTATCACATGGAGAATGTTTTAGATGTTCCTCCTGAATGCTTTGATCCGCCGCCTAAAGTTAATTCTGCAATTGTGAAAATGATTCCACGACAAGATATCAATTTAACTGCTAAAGAGTATGAATCCTTGGAGCGAATTGTTTCTATGGCTTTTGCTCAAAGAAGAAAAGTATTAAGAAATAATCTTGCCGCTGTCAAAGATATCTTGAAGCTAAGTGATGATGTTTTAGGGCTGCGCGCCCAAGATATATCTGTTGAAGACTATATTAGCTGGGCTCGCCAGCTAGCTAATTGATTAAGTAACTAACTAAGCAATTATTTGTTTTTATAAGCCGGCGCATCAATGACGCGCATTTCAGCTTCAATCCAGCGCTCAGCTTCTTGATGTAATTCTTCAGCTGATTTATTTTCCGAAGTAATTGCTGGCCCAATAGAGACAGTGATTTTTCCTGGATATTTTAAAAAGCTATTTCTTGGCCAGACATGCCCCGCATTGTGTGCCACTGGAATCACCCATGCTTTTGTAGCGCTTGCCAATCTAGCGCCACCTTTTCGATAGTTTGTGTTCGCACCTGGTTTTGTTCTCGTGCCCTCGGGGAAAATGATGATCCAAAGACCTTGAGCTAAGTACTTCTTACCCTGACTTGCTATTGATTGTGACGCCGCTGACGTCTTGGAGCGATTGATGTGAATCATGCGCAACAAAGCCAAAGCCCAGCCAAAAAAAGGAATCCAAAGAAGTTCACGCTTGAATACAAAACATAATTGCTTTGGAAATATTGCCATGAAAGAAATGGTTTCCCAGGCTGATTGGTGCTTAGAAAGAATGATTGCCGGTTGATCTAGCAGGGCGTTCATGTTTTCTAAACCTTTGACCTCATAATCGATATGACAGATGGCCTTTGCCAAATAAGTGATAGTTTTATTCCAGCCCTTCACGAACTCGTAACGGACTGGGGCTTTGACAATTGGGAATACGATCAAGCATGCCACTGCATACACTGGCGTGATGGTCAGCATGGCAATGAAAAAAATCAGTGATCTTACAAAAATCATGTTCGACCGATGAAATGATTCACAAAAGCCATCAGGTCTTGATGAATGGCTGTGTAGGGTGGAAGTCCGCCACTGGCTCGAGCTTGTTCACCTTTACCAGTTAAAACAAGGTGTGGCTCGGCTCCAACACTGACTCCTGCGACTAAATCTCTGACGCTATCTCCAACAATTGGAACGCCTTTGATTGGTACGCCGTAGCGCTGTGAAATTTGTTCAATCATGCCTGGAAGGGGTTTTCTGCATCGACAGCCATCTGCATCTGTGTGTGGGCAAAAGAAAATAGCGTCCACATGACCACCCACTTTGGCCAAGAGTCGATGAAATTTCATATGAATGGCATTCAAGGTATCCATGTCATAGAGTCCTCGACCGATACCAGATTGGTTGGTGGCAACTGCTATGTGATAGCCAGCCTGATTGAGTTTTGCAATCGCCTCTAGGCTGCCAGGAATTGGTTGCCATTCGTCTGGTGACTTGATGTAGTGATCGCTGTCATGATTGATGACACCATCCCTATCTAAGATGACCAGTTTTGAATGGGTTAGTTTTTGCGGCATATCAGCTGGCTAATTTACCAATATCAGCCACTTGGTTCATCAGGCCATGCATTTTTGCCAGTAGGGCCAAGCGATTATCTCTGAGTTTGGTGTCGGGATCCATCACCATGACATCATTGAAAAAGTTATCAACCTCAACTCTCAATGTGGCAAAAGCTTGTAAAGCTTCAGTGAACTGACCATTCTTAAAGGATTGATTCACCTGTGGAAGAATTTGATCCAAAGCTTTGGCTAGAGATTTCTCGGCATCCAAAGTGAGTAATTTGTTATCAACGCTTTCAGGAATTTTGAAATCAACTTTCTTCAAAATGTTGCCGATGCGCTTGTTTGCAGCAGCTAGGGCTGTTGCTTCATCTAGGGCGCTGAATAGTCTCACAGCTTTTAATCTTTCAAGAACGTCACCAAAAACAACAGGTAGTTGGCTGACGACAGATTCAACTTCATTGGTTGAGTAATTCTTGCCATCCCACTGCTGGTCTTTTAAGTAAGCCCTTAGACGATCCAAAATAAAACCATGAATCACATCAACTGAAGAGTTTTGATGAACTTCTTCTTGTGAGAATTGCTTGATAGTTGCCTGTAGAACATCACGAATATTCAGAGGTAGTTTCTTCTCTAGAAGAATTCTACAAATACCCAATGCGTGACGACGCAAAGCAAACGGATCTTTTTCTCCAGTCGGCGCCAAACCAATGCCCCAGATGCCTACCAGGGTTTCAAGCTTATCTGCTAGAGCTAAGATAGTGCCTGTATCAGTTACTGGTAAGGCATCTCCTGCGAATCTTGGGGCATAGTGCTCCATACAGGCTGCGGCCACGTCAGGATGCTCTTTATCGTTCAGAGCGTAATAGCGACCCATGATGCCTTGAAGCTCTGGGAATTCGCCAACCATATCCGTTAATAAATCAGCCTTGGCAATTTGTGCCGCGCGTATTGCCAGACTCACGTCAATCGAGCTTTGATGTTTTTTGAGTTCTTGACCAATTACTTCAGCAATTTTGGCAACTCTTTCGGTTCTTTCTAATTGAGTACCTAACTTGTTGTGATAAACCACTTTGGATAAAAGTGCGGTGCGCTCTAATAAGGTTTTTTTGCGATCTTGTTCGTAAAAGAACTTTGCATCAGCCAAGCGAGGTCTCACTACACGCTCGTTACCAGAGATGATTGCCTCTGGAGTAGATGTTTCAATATTCGACACAATCAAAAATTGATTGACCAGCTTACCGCTCTTATCTGTCATCGCAAAGTATTTTTGATTGGTCTGCATGGTCAAAATCAAACACTCTTGCGGAACCTCTAAGAATTCTTTTTCAAACTCACAGGTGTATACAACCGGCCATTCGACCAAGGAGCAAACCTCTTCTAAAAGAGATTCTGGCATCAGCACTGAGTGACCATTAGATGCTTTGAGCAAGGATTCGCGAATCTTTTCAAGGCGATTACTATAACTGGCGATGACTTTGCCAGAAGTCTCTAAAGTTTTAGCGTAGTCATCGGCATGCTTGATGGTCAAGCTGCCATTTGAAAGGAAGCGATGACCCAGGGTGACGTTATGAGCTTTCAAGCCCAAAGCTTCAATATTGACAATCTCTGTGCCATGCATTGCCACCAAGCCGTGAGCAGGTCTAACAAATTCAACATCTTTGACTTGAGTTGTTCCTGGTGCTATTTGATAGCGCATCACTTTAGGAATTGGCAACTTGCTGATAGCTTGTTCTAAAGCGATTTGCAGTCCTGTGGCCAAAGTTTGGCCAGTGACTTCAACGTTCAAATAAAAAGTTTCTGCCTTGTCGTTACCCTGTCTTTCTAATTGATCTAAGCTGATGTCAGGATGACCTAGAGCGGCAAGCTTTTTTAACAAAGGTGGGGTTGCTTTGCCATCAGCGTCCAGTGCAATCGTCACTGGCAGTAATTTTTCTTTGACTTGGCGATTAGGTGCTTTTGCTAAAACATCTGATAAGTGAACCGCTAATCTGCGTGGTGTGGCATAGCTGGTGGTCACGCTTGCTGAACCAAGCAAACCTTGGGTATTGAGTGACTGCTCAACAGTTTCAGAAAAACTTTGGCCGAGCTTTTTTAAAGCTTTTGGTGGGAGCTCTTCTGTGAATAACTCAACAATCAATGGAGCGTGACTCATTTGGCACCCCCTGATTGTTGAATAAGTGGTTGACACATTGGGAAGCCCAGCTTTTCTCTAGACTCAAAATAAGCTTGTGCAACGCTACGAGATAAATTACGAATACGTCCAATATAAGCCGCACGCTCTGTCACTGAAATTGCGCCACGAGCATCTAATAAGTTAAATGTGTGAGCTGCTTTTAAAACCATTTCATAAGCAGGTAGTGCCAAAGGAATTTCCATCAAACGTTTGGCTTCACTCTCATAATTTGTGAATTGCTGAAACAATAAATCTGCATTTGAATATTCAAAGTTGTAGGTTGATTGCTCAACTTCATTTTGATGATAGACATCGCCGTAGCTAACGCCTTCGGTCCACACCAAGTCATAAACGTTCTCAACTTTTTGTAGATACATGGCCAAACGCTCTAAGCCATAAGTGATTTCACCCAAAATTGGTTTGCAATCGATACCACCGACTTGTTGGAAGTAAGTGAACTGAGTGACTTCCATGCCATTGAGCCAAACTTCCCAACCGAGACCCCATGCACCAAGGGTTGGATTTTCCCAGTCATCCTCAACAAAACGAATATCGTTTTGTTTGAGGTCAAGGCCAAGAGCCTCCAAACTACCTAGGTATAAATCCAGGATATTTTCTGGGGCAGGCTTTAGAACAACTTGATACTGATAGTAGTGTTGCAAGCGGTTCGGGTTCTCGCCGTAGCGCCCATCGGTCGGGCGGCGCGACGGCTGCACAAATGCGGCGTTCCACGGATCAGGGCCAAGCGCGCGCAAAGTGGTCGCGGTGTGAAAGGTACCGGCACCCATTTCCATATCATAAGGCTGCAAGATCGCGCAGCCTTGCTTGCCCCAATAATCATGGAGGGTGAGGATCAGGTCCTGAAAACTAAGTGGTGCGATGTCGGACATGGCCAGCCCTTGGCGGAGATAGGCGGCTAAATCAAGGTTCTGAAAAGCGCGCGCGCCGTTTTGTCAGTGACGCATAGCATTATGTAAGGTTTTGTTGACATATTGCGCGAATCGCAATAGTAAGGTTTCCATGACACAAAGACATCATAACCTGACATGAAAAATCAGCTGAAAGTTCTCCGCGCGATGCGGAGCTGGAGCCAAGCCGATTTGGGCGAGCATCTCGATGTATCGCGCCAAGCGGTCAATGCCATCGAGACGGGAAAATATGACCCGTCGCTGCCGCTGGCGTTCAAGATTTCACGGCTGTTTGCATTGCCGATCGAGGAGATTTTCGATGACGAA
>CALKUJ010000070.1 GCA_937996825.1 uncultured Polynucleobacter sp.
TGGATATCAGCATTTTCTGCAGGCACCTTTACAAATATCTTTTTTGCCCCGATTTGCGGTATTTCAATTTGAGGCTTTCTTTGAGGCAGACTCTTTGAAGGAATATCACCATAATATTTTTCTGCTAAATCTAAAACTTCTTTAGGGTTTACATCGCCAACAACAATCATGACAGCATTGTTGGGCGCATACCAAGTTTTATACCAATCAAGAGCATCTTGATAAGTCATATTTTTTAAATCATCCATCCACCCAACAATCGGATTTCGATAAGGTGAATTTGTAAAAGCAGCGGCCATTAATTGCTCATAGACTATCGCTTGAGAATTATCTTCTGTTCTTAAGCGACGCTCCTCCATCACCACCTGAATTTCTTTTGCAAACTCATCGGCTGATATTTTCAAATTAATCATACGATCAGCTTCGAGAGCCATCATTTTTGGTAAATGTGATTTTTCGACTTGCTGGAAGTAGGCTGTGTAATCTTTACTAGTAAATGCATTGTCCCGACCACCGACCTCTCCAACCTTTTTC
The DNA here is from genome assembly GCA_937996825.1 of uncultured Polynucleobacter sp. GTDB lineage: Bacteria > Pseudomonadota > Gammaproteobacteria > Burkholderiales > Burkholderiaceae > Polynucleobacter. Next base: position 535 of record CALKUJ010000070.1, read on the forward strand.
GAGAAATCTCCCGGCTTGAGATGTTTTGTTTCTTTAAACATCATGTGCTCTAGGACATGAGCAACGCCGGTTTTGCCATTGACCTCATCAATTGAGCCCGCTTTATACCAAACCATATGGGCCACAGTTGGAGCACGATGGTCTTCTTTGACAATTAATCTCAAGCCATTCTTTAAGAGATATTCATGGGTATCTTTTGGTACTTCGGCTTGCGCACCAACATGTGGAGCAAGAAAAAGAAAGATGCTTGCAAGAAAAAGTGGCCAACGGGTCGCCAGGGTTGTTAATATGTTCATAATTATTGAATTGTATCGGTCATGTTCGGATTACGTAAAACCTTATCAAACCTATTTAATCTTCAAAAAGTTGATGAACAATGGTACGAATCCCTAGAAGAGGCACTTCTGTTGGGAGACGTTGGCATGAGTGCCACTCAAACCTTGATCAGTCAACTTCGCCGTGAAGCAAAAAACCAAAAAGCCGAGTCTGTCGATGATCTGAAGAAGATTCTAGCCACATTGGTAGAAAACCTCTTAAGCAAACTTGAAAGACCCCAAAATCCACTGGATTTTTTAGCTACCACTCCAGGACAGCCAACCGTATGGCTGATTGTGGGAGTTAATGGAGCCGGTAAGACAACCAGCATTGGCAAAATTTGCCACCACTTTCAACAATCTGGTCGCAAGGTTTTATTGGGGGCAGGCGATACCTTCAGAGCAGCAGCCAGAGAGCAGCTCATTGCCTGGGGAGAACGCAATCAAGTGGCCGTGATCGCTCAAGAGAGCGGTGATGCTGCTGCTGTGGCTCATGATGCGGTGAAAGCTGGTCAATCCCGTCAGCAAGACATTGTCATCATTGATACCGCTGGCAGACTATCAACTCAAGCCCATCTGATGGATGAGCTCAAAAAAGTGAAGCGAGTGATCGGCAAGGCACAAGAAACGGCCCCACACGAGACCATTTTGGTGATTGATGGCAATACTGGTCAAAATGGTATGGCTCAGGTCAAAGCCTTTCATGAGGCTCTGAATCTAACTGGAATCATCGTCACCAAGCTCGATGGAACAGCCAAAGGCGGCATTTTGTGTGCCATCGCCTCAGAGTTATCAGAAAACCCTCCCAGTGTTTTAGCCATTGGACTTGGTGAGCAAATGTCTGATTTGAAGCCATTTAAGGCCTCAGAATTTGCTAAATCCTTGATTCCAAAATAATTTATTCCTATATAAATCATACGGTTATACATAAATTAGCACTCTAGTATCAGGAGTGCTAATATAGAGGTATGACAAATATGAATGCCATGATTCCGATGCAATTGAATGTGGGCAGTGTTGATGCCTACATTGCAAGCGTTAACCGTCTGCCAATGCTCAGCGCAGCAGACGAGATTCGTCTTGCCCGCGAATTCAGAGATCATGAAAACCTAGATGCAGCAAAAACCTTGGTGATGTCACACCTTCGTTTAGTGGTGTCTATTGCTCGCCAATACCTTGGCTATGGCATCCCTCATGCAGACTTGATTCAAGAGGGAAATATTGGCCTGATGAAAGCAGTGAAACGATATGACCCTGAACAAGGCACTCGTTTGGTGACTTATTCGATTCACTGGATCAAAGCTGAAATTCATGAATACATTCTTCGCAACTGGAGAATGGTCAAGATTGCCACAACCAAAGCTCACCGCAAATTATTTTTCAATTTGCGCAGTAACAAGCCGACTTTGAATGCTTTGTCTCCATCAGAAATTGATCATCTTGCAAAAGCACTGGATGTTCGCCAAGAAGATGTGAGAGAGATGGAGAAACGATTGAGCGGTGGTGATGTGGCTATTGAAGCCGACTCAACAGATGATGAAGCTTACGCTCCCATCAACTGGTTATCAGACAATCGTTACGAACCCACTGAAGTATTGGCCCGCGAAGAATCACGTCAAATTCAAGGTCCTGGCATTGAAAAGGCTTTAGCAAGCTTAGACGAGCGCAGTCGTAAAATCGTTGCGTCTCGTTGGTTAAATGTTTCAGATGATGGAACAGGTGGAAACACACTGCACGACCTTGCTGCAGAGTTCAATATATCTGCAGAGCGCGTGCGTCAAATTGAAGCGGCCGCGCTAAAAAAAATGAAGTTAGCATTAACTGCCTAACTTCATATCTTTTTTATTCAAACAAAAATCAAAGTAACTTTTTCAGGTCTTCTGCTATAGGCTGAGGACCTTGATGGTGCTTTAAAAATAATCTTAGCTGGCCCTTTGTATCAAACACGTAACTACCTGCTGTGTGATCGATGGTATAACTTGTTGGACTATTGCCTGGGACCTTTTTATAAAAGACTTTGAAGTCTTTGGTGATCTTCTCTAATTCTTCAGCTGATTGAGGTCGTAAACCCAAAAAGCGCTTATCAAACGATGGAACATACTGCGATAAAAGTTCTTGAGTATCACGCTCAGGATCAACTGTGACAAACATCACCTGCACACGGCTGGCATTTTTACCCAACAACTCCATCACGCCTTGCATTTCAGTCATGGTGGTTGGACAAACATCTGGACATTGGGTGTAGCCATAAAACATCACCACCAATTGCCCTTTGAATTCTGATAATTCCCTTCTCTTACCGTTATGATCGGTCAAAGAAAAATCTTTTCCAAAAGCCTTGCTACCTGTGATGTCCACATTATTAAATTTTACGTTTTGACCAGAGCAGGCCATCACACCAACAACAGTCAAGGCCGCCAGCAAACTGCGCACAAAAAAACGCTGATGAATTATTTGAGAAATCATAGGTAGTGGTCTATTAAAAGTGCTGCGAATAATAATGAAAGATAAATGATGGAAAATCTAAACGTTCGTTTAGCTAGATCATCAGAATAATTTCTAAATAGCGCAATGGCATAGGCCAAGAACATACCGCCTAGCACCAAAGCTGACACCAAATAAAAATAACCGCTCATCTTATAAATAAATGGCAAGATCGTTGCTGCAATCAACACCAAGGTGTAAAGCAAGATGTGCAACAGTGTGAATCTCTCACCATGGGTGACCGGCAACATTGGTAAACCAGACTGCTTGTAGTCCTCACGACGATACAAAGCCAAGGCCCAAAAATGTGGTGGTGTCCAGGTGAAGATGATCAATACCAATAGCCAAGCTTCAGCGGGTAAATCATTGGCCACTGCCGCCCAACCTAAAGCTGGTGGCATGGCGCCAGACAAGCCACCAATCACAATATTTTGTGGTGTTGCTGGCTTTAGCAACAATGTATAAATGATGGCATAGCCAACAAAAGTAATGAGCGTTGCCCACATGGTCAATGGATTTGCAAAATTCCACAACAACACCATGCCAGCCAAACCAATCACTAGAGCAAATATGATGATTTGTTTTTGGCCAAGCTCACCAGTGGCTGAAGGTCGCCAGGCAGTTCTTCTCATTTTGGCATCAAGCTTTTGCTCAACCAAACAATTCACTGCAAAGGCCGCCCCAGCCAATAACCAAATACCAATAGAGCCGCCAATCAATACAGACCAAGGCACCATACCAGGGCTTGCCAAGAACATGCCAATGATGGCGCAAAAAACCGCCAGTTGTGTGACTCTAGGCTTTGTTAACGCCCAGTACTGTTGCCACTTTTTCATTGGCGCTAAATTTGCTTGAGTCATGAAGAAAGCCTTTCATGATCAATGTTAACAACTCTGATCATCACAAAAACCATCGCAGCTGCACCTCCGGTGTGTAATACAGCCGCCAACAATGGCCAGTCCAAAATAATATTGCTCATACCCGTGATGACTTGTAAAAGTCCTAAACCAAACAATGATGTCGCCCAAAGCTTAATTGTAGTTGTCGGATTACTTTTTGAGATAAGCCACAACTTAAATGCCAAGTAAAAAACTGCCAGCACTGCAAAAATTGCACCAACTCGATGGGTCCAATGAATTGCTCTTAAAGCCTCAATGTTTAAATGGTCGCCATCGGCAGCCTTTCCAAGCTCACGCCACAAAGTAAATCCTTCTGAGAAATTCATCTCTGGATACCATGCACCATGACACAATGGAAAATCATCGCAAGCTAAAACGGCATAGTTGGTGCTCACCCAGCCACCCAAAAATATTTGCAAAATCAAGATAGCTAAAACAATCCAGGCGATTCTTTTAAATGGCACTGCAGTTTTCACCGGCGTTAAATCTGTTGGCGCACTTAAACGCGAACTCAGACTTGATAGATAAGTCAGTGCAGCTAATAAGGTTAAGCCCAGCATCAAATGAATCGTTACAATCAATGGTTGCAACTTGAGCGTCACAGTCCATGCACCAAATGCACCTTGCACACAAACCAAGATCAAAATACCGATTGATGTTCTGTTGATTTTTACACCGATTATCTGCTTTTTGATCCAGGACCACACAACCAAGATGATGATTAAAAAACCAACGCCCATGGCAAAGTAACGATGCAACATCTCTATCCATGCCTTACTTAAGGTCACGGGGCCTGTAGGCATCAAGCTCTCAGCTTCACGTATTTGAGCTAAAGCGGCAATCGGGTTTGAGACACCATAACAACCTGGCCAATCTGGGCAACCCAAACCTGAGTCAGTTAGGCGAGTGAATGCGCCAAATAAAATCAAATCAAAGGTAAAAAAGACTGTTAACAACACCAAGCGATGAAAACTAAATTGCTTGAATTTCCACCACATGATCAGCAACAAGACTGCGCCGATGGCAGCACCAATCAATAACAATTGAATCCAGGCGATCAAGCTCATTTTTATTTTGCCTTACCCGTGGCATTCCACTTCAATAACTTTTCCAAATCCTTGGACATCTTTTTAAAGTCAGGAACTTCTTTATCCGTTGCAAATCGCATCATTCTGTCAGCACGCGGATCCAATAAGTGAATCGCTGATTGTTTACCATCTAATTGAAGCCATTTTTCAACTTCATTTTTTTTGCTTGGATCTTTAGGCATCCTCACAAAAGTAAAGCCTGCAACTTCTTGATCGTAGGCTTTTGCTATCTCAGGATCAATATCACCTTGATCCGTGACCAACCAAACCAATTGCACCCTCTGGCTCTCTCGACCCATGGCGACTCTCACTGTGCGCATTAAATAGAGCAAGTTCACACACTGATCATTACCAACTTTGCATTCAGTACTTGGTCGTGCTATCAAGAGAGTCCACTTGCCTTGAAGTGAGGCATCAATTGAATCAACAGGTGCGGATTGAACTGGGTAAACAAGTTCACCAATCTTGGTATTGCCCCCTGTTGGCTTGATCACATAAAAAGTGAAGTAAGACAGAATCACTGGCGTAGCGCACACCAAAAATAACAAGATCATCTGAATACGTCCGCGCTTGGTGGCAGCATCAATACTCTGCCCCCCCGAAGCCGGAATCAGTGGATTTAAATCACTGTCTTTATTCATCAATTTTTTTCCTTAAGATACCTGTTATCAACCAAAACAAAAGTGCAAAAACTGTCAGCGCAAACCACTGAAAAGCATAACCCTGATGTTTTTCAACCCCCGTTGACATTGAGGGCCAATCTCTTTGTAGACCATCATTATTCACTGTTGCCACTTCTCTTAAAACAAATGGCAAATAATCAAAACCAAGATATTGAGACTGCTTTTTAATATCTAGATTTTGCTGAATTTTTTGACTTTCTGCTGAGGAACCCTGAGTGCCCATGCTCATGACGCGTGAAGGGTACTCAAATGCCAAACCCTCAACCTGAACAGACCCCGATGGGGTGCTGATCTTTGGCAATAACTCTCGATTCATGCCATCTCGTGGTGCCCAGCCACGATTAACCCACAATATTTTTTGACTGCCATCGAGCTTCAAAGGTGTCATCACTAAAAAGCCTGTAGAAATACCCGTTTTTGGGTCTCTACCTTGAGGATGCGGTCTATTTTCTAACCACACCGATTGATCTGGTAAATAAACACCTCTGGCAATCATCCTATGGTGCTTAACCTCACTTAATTGCCAATCTTTATCATTGGCCAATAACGGTCGTGACTCTTCTTTTTTAGCAATATCTTCTGCAAGCGATAACTTTTGCTGCATTCGGTCTAATTGCCAAAAACCCAATGACAAACCCACTGAGCAAACAATCATGGTTGCAGCCGTTGCAATTGGACGAGATAAAACTAATCTTCTCAACATAAAGCAATGATACGATGTACCCCTATGAATTGGATTATCCCTATAGCTTTCTTGTTAATTTTGGGCAGCCTTGGCTCAGCTTTGTTTTTTATGATGCGAGATAAAGGTAAAAGCTCAAAAACTGTTTACTCTCTCACGCTACGCATTGGTCTATCCATTGTGCTCTTTGCGGGTATTTGGCTTGCTCACACCTTGGGCTACATCCAAAGCACTGGTATCCGTGTTTCAGCTTAATTAATCAGCAAAGCTGACCTATACAAGCAAATTCACATAACCAAACCAAAACTTGGTGCTCTATTAAAAAACGCCGCAAATGCGGCGTTTTTTAATCTCTCAATCGGCAAAAGCCCATTGATGATTTTTTACATCCAATAAATCACAACGTAAAGACCAAGCCACACAACGTCCACAAAGTGCCAGTACCATGCAGCACCTTCGAAGGCAAAGTGGTTCTCTGGTGTGAAGTGACCCTTCATCACACGAACCAAAACAACTGCCAACATGATGGCGCCCATTGTCACGTGGAAACCATGGAAACCGGTCAACATGAAGAATGTTGAACCATAGATGCCTGAGCTCAACTTTAAGTTCAAGTCGTTATATGCATGAATGTACTCATAAACCTGGAAGCACATGAAAATCGCGCCAAGAGCAACAGTTGCTGCCAAGCCCTGAATCACTTGCTTGCGGTGACCTTCACGCATTGCATGGTGAGCCCAAGTAACTGTTACACCAGAAGCCAACAACAAAATAGTGTTGATGGTTGGGATTGGCCATGGACCCATGGTCTTAAAGCTTTCAACCAAACCAGCTGGACCAGCATTTGGCCAAGTGGCAGCAAAATCTGGCCACAATAGTTTGTTATCGATATCACCTAACCAAGGCATAGCGATGCTTCTTGCGTAGAAAAGAGCTGAGAAGAATGCGCCGAAGAACATGATTTCTGAGAAGATGAACCAAGCCATAGACCATCTATAAGAAACGTCTACGTTCACACTGTTCATACCACTCTCAGCTTCGCCAATGGCATCACCAAACCACACATACAAAGATGCAATGGTCCAAATAACACCAGCCAAGCAAAGAACCATACCGAGTGTGCTGCCATTAACCCACATCGATGCACCTGAACCAAAGCCAAGCAAACCTATGCTTGTGACAATTGGATGGCGTGTTGGAGCCGGTACATAGTAATACGGGGCTTTAGTAACACTGGAAGACATACTCTCTCTCCTAAAAAATCAATTCGATACAACTGCTTTGACAATGAACAACAATATTGTCATAAAAATAACTGCGCTCAAAATACCAGCAAGCACAATGTGAACAAAAGTCACAGACGCCATATCAGCATCCTGACCAGACCTCTTTCTTACTCCTAAAAACCCCCATAAAACTGCTCTCATGGAGATTAAAAACATCATGATGGAACTTCTTTTTTGATTTTCCATCTTAAATCTTTGACGGCTTACTGTTGTGCTCACCAGTGATCACTTTCTGACCAGCACCAACCTCAAAGAATGTGTATGACAACGTAATATTCTTAATACCTTTTGGCAAAGCCGGATCAATGATAAATACCACTGGCATTTCTCTTGACTCATTAGGCTTCAAAGTTTGCTCGTCAAAACAGAAACACTCCAACTTAGTGAAGTGCTCCGTTGCTTGCATCGGCGCATAACTAGGAATGGCTTGTGCTGAAATATTTCTATTCTGTGTATTCACAACCTCATACACAACCTGAATCATTTCTCCAGGGTGTACTTGCATTGAGTTTTTTACTGAACGGAATCTGAACGGTCCTTGAGTATTGGAATCAAACTCAACTGTGATTAATCGTGATTCATCAACTTGGGTATTTTTACTGACTGCATTAACGGCACGTGTACCGTAATTATTCTTACTGGTCACAACGTTAATGCCAGTGACCTCACACAAAACTCTGTACATTGGAATCAATGCATAACCAAAACCAAACATGGCCGCGCTGATAACAGCGAGCTTGATAAGCATCTGGCGATTGTATTTGGCTAGGTTAAGTGCCATGATCAACCAAAGATTATTTTCTTGGCGACAATACCCACAAAGAAGGCAATTGCAACCGTTAACAACACAAGACCCAAGCGACGATTACTCGCACTTGGATTTTGTGTTTTTTGATCTGATGTTGTCATCTAAAGTCCGTTAACACTTATTACTTAACTGTTGGCGGAGTTTCAAATGTGTGGAACGGTGCTGGAGAAGGAACTGTCCACTCCAAACCGTTAGCGCCTTCCCATGGCTTATCAGCAGCTTTTTGACCGCCACGGTATGTTGGTAACACCACAAACAACAGGAAGTAAATCTGCATCAAACCAAAGCCTAGTGAGCCGATAGATGCAATCATGTTGAAGTCAGCAAACTGAACTGGGTAGTCTGCATAACGACGTGGCATACCAGCAAGACCCAAGAAGTGCATTGGGAAGAATGTGATGTTGAAGAAAATCATTGAGCCCCAGAAGTGAACTTTTCCACGGAACTCATTGACCATGTGGCCAGTCCATTTTGGCGCCCAGTAGTAGAAGCCTGCGAACAGAGCAAACAAAGAACCTGCTACTAGAACGTAGTGGAAGTGAGCCACAACATAGTAAGTGTCTTGAACCATGATATCAATCGGTGCAACGGCCAAAATCAAGCCTGTGAAACCACCCATTGTGAACACAAAGATAAAGCCGATTGACCACAACATTGGAGTCTCAAATGTCATTGAACCCTTCCACATTGTTGCAAT
>CALKUJ010000071.1 GCA_937996825.1 uncultured Polynucleobacter sp.
TTTGGCCAACAGCCAAGACAGCAACGGAAATTACTTGTTCTCCGGCAGTAAGGCTTCGCAACCTGCCTTTAGTCAAGATGCAAAAGGCCACGTGAGTTACCAAGGCGATCAAGCACGCATGAAGGTCAACGTGGGCGATAACCGCCGCATGAACCTCAACTTGCCCGGGTCTGACGTGTTCACGCGTGTCGTGCGCGATGATGGCAAGGGCAATAAAGTTGGCGTGGACTTCTTTCAGTCCTTGGCTGACCTTACCCAATCTGTCAAAAATGCGGATCGCACCAACATCCAACGCGGTATTGCCGAAATTGATACCTTACAAAACGGTGTAAGTGAAGGTCTGGGTCAAATTGGTGCTGACTTATCCGTGGTGGACATGCAAAACACCGTGCTTGATCAAGTGGTCTTGCGACTTCAAACCACCCGTTCAGACATCGAAGACCTGGATTACACCGAGGCCATCACACGCATGAACAAAGATCAATTGGCCTTGGAAGCCGCGCAAAGCAGCTTTGCCAAAATATCTCAACTGAGTTTGTTTAAGTATTTGAATTAATAGCGCTCAAGTTAATCATCTTCGGTCCGATTTAAAAGATACATCATGGCAACCACTGCAGTTTCATCTACGGCCAACTCTGCTGCTGACATAGCTGCAGCAAATAAAGCTGCAGCTCAAAAAATACTGACATCGTTGAGCGCAGGCTCTGGGGTGGACACAGCCTCGCTTGCCCAAAACTTGGTGAGTGCTGAAATCACGCCTCAGAAAAACATCATCAATTCCAAGATCACAAAGAACGACTCTCGTGTATCTGGTTATTCTGCTGTGGCATTCGTGGTGTCTGAGCTCAATACAGCGTTTAGTGCATTAAAAGACCAAACTGCGTTCAATTCGGTAACCTCTAGCAACTCACAGTCAAACGCTTTTTCTGTGACCACGACCACGGCAGCCGCTATCGGTAGCAACGATATTGAAGTGCTTCAGTTGGCCAAGGCACAAAGAAGGGTGAGTGAAGGGTTTACTTCTCCAACCGCGTCACTGAATGCCGGTCGTGCCATGCGCCTTTCGTTTGGCGTAGGAACCTCTGACACGTGGACGCCGACCTTCACCACAGTTCAAGGGCAGTCTGGAGTAGCAGAGTCGTCGGAAGTTCAATTTGCCCCATTGCTTTCTGGACAATCGGTAACGGTTGCAGGTTTGACCTTTACCGCGTCGCAGGACTTAACCGATCAAGAGGTTGCGAGTGTGTTTGCTGGGTTAAGCGAGAGCGTCTCTACGCCAGCGAATCCAAGTCAAGGAACATTCAGCGGCGCATTGACCGGATTCAATGCTGCCGCGCCAAACGCGCAAAATTTGAGGTTTACAAGCACCTCAATAGGTCAGGTGAGCGATATATCCGTAGCGACAACAGGTAATCTTTCTCCTAGCGTCACGACGGTGCAAGGTGTGCCTTCAGTTGACGAAAGCAGTGCTGTTACCTTCAAAGATATGACGGTGGGCCAGTCAGTCACTGTTGCTGGGCTGACCTACACCGCGACTCAGGCGACTACAGCCTCAGAAGTGGCAACGTTCTTTGCGGGCTTGAGCGCCAGTGCCACAACGCCGACTAATCCTGCAAAAGGTACATTTTCAGGCAGCTTGACAGGCTTCAATACAGGAGCCAGTGCTGGCGGTACTCTTAATTTCACTTCCCTAACTTCAGGTGCGAATGTCTCAGACATTGCGCTTAGCGGAGCTAAAGTTTCGGTCTCTATTGCTGCGGGTAAAGACACGCCGCAGGACATCGCCGATGCCATTAATTTGGCAAATATGGGAGTTACTGCCACGTTGGTCAATACCGGAGATGGGTCTGCTAACCCCTACCAACTGGTTTTGACAGGTGCTAAAGGGTCTGCGGGGTCGTTCAGTCTTTCCGCAACATACATGGCAGCCAATGGCGCTATCAGCAATATGCCAGCGGTGGGCAGTGCAGGCTTGAATTTTTCAGGAACGCATCCTGCGGATCAGACTGCTACTGATGCTCGCGTGAAGGTCAATGGCATCACATACACCCGTAACAGTAATACGCTCAGTGATGTCATTTCAGGTGTCACACTTGATTTAAAAGGCGCAACCTCTGGTGCTGCATCTTTGAGCCTGACCCGTGATACGACGGCCATCAAAGAGAAATTTACCAATCTTGTCACCGTTTTTAACGATGCCATGAGCATGTTGGGTGTTGTCACTGATCCTAAGTCTACGGTTGAAACATATGGCGCCACCTTGGTCGGTGACTCAACGGTGCGCAGTGTGCGCAACCAAGTTCGGTCGCTTGTTCAAGGTACATCGACAACGCCAGGAACCGCTGTCGCGTCTATGTGGCAACTCGGTATCAAGGTAGACCAAACAGGTGTCATGAGCTTGGATGAAACCAAGCTCGACACAGCATTGGCTGGCAATTTTGATGATGTGGTCAAAATGATGACCGGCAACACCAATGGTTTGAGTGCCTACAGCAGGCAGCCTGCTGGCTTTGCGGGTGAGGCTGTACGTAAATTGACTAAGCTGCTTGGTCCTACAGGTCCTATCGTCAGCAACAGTCAAAATGCTGAAACACAAAATACCAAGTACAAAGAGCAGCTTGCCAAGTTAGACATTCGCATGACGTCGTTGCTGAGTCGTTACACAAAGCAATTCGCTGCGATGGATAGCTTGGTTGGCAGTGTCAATAGCCAGAAGTCAAGTTTGAAATCTACTTTTGACGGAATGATGGCCGCGTATACCAATAAATAAATCGCTACCAATAAATGAATTCATTTGAATTCATTTATTAAGTTTTCAAAATATTTACTCAAGTTGTCGACTTATCTGTCG
>CALKUJ010000072.1 GCA_937996825.1 uncultured Polynucleobacter sp.
ACGAAGAAGATTTTTTCATTCTTAAGAAAATCAGTGCCACCACACCAGCTATCATCACATACATGGATATGGCAACAGCACCTTTGCTGTGTGCATACATGATGCTTGAATAAGCCAGGTAGCCACAAGAGCCACAGAATATCAGCGGCGTGATAGGGTAGAGCGGTACCTTGAATGGGCGCACAGTGTTATCTTTGTAGCGCAAGATGAATAAACCCAAGCCAACCAAGAATAAGAAAATCCAAAACACTGGTGCTGTGAACTCCACCATGGCTTCAAAACCATCGCTTTGCAAAGCACCAAAGCCCACCAAAGCCAGGCTGATCACACCTTGCACCAAGTAGGCAAAGCTGGGTGATCCACGAGAAGATTCCCAATGTCCCATCTTGCTCAGACCTTGCCAATCTTCACCCATGGCGTAATTGGTTCTGGCTCCCACAATCATGGTGGCATTGATGCTGGTAAGAGCCGCAATTGCCACAAACAAGCCCAGTAACTTTTCACCTACAGGGCCGAAGGCAAGACCCAGCAAATCAGCCGGCGCTGCTTTGCTGCTCGCCAAGGCTTTTAAGCCAAGACCATTGATCAATGCGATATTCACTAATAAGTAAATCACGGTGATCACTGCCAAGCTGGCCACGATCACAGTCACAATCGTCTTACTCGTGCCTTTGAGCTCTGCAGAGATGTAGGCAGACTCATTCCAACCACCAAAGGTCAGTAACACGAACACCATTCCTAAGCCCAACATACCGAGCTGAGGATTGCTAGAAAACATGGAAGGGTTATCAACAGCCGGTAGTGGATTGCCAAACATGCCAAAGCCCGCCACGATGATGGCAGCAAGACCACACACTTCTAGAATCGTTAAAAGAGTTTGTATGCCTGCAGAGGCGTGGATGCCAATCAAATTGATCAATGTGAGCGTGATCACAATCAAGGCTGCCCAGTAAATGGTGGAGTTGGCACCGAGAGGCAAAACCTTCGTCATGTAATCACCAAAGACAAATGCCAATAAAGCAATGGAGCCTGTATTGATGACCATTGCTTTTGCCCAACCGTACAAGAATGAAACATTCTTGCCATAAGCCCGGGTTAAAAAGTGATAGTCGCCACCCGCATGAGGGTAGGTGGTCGCCAACTCTGCATAACAAAGTGCCCCCATCAGAGAAATCAAAGCGCCGGCAACCCAAATCGTCAGCGCCCAGCCAACATCACCCGTGATGCCGGCCACCATCGATGGTGTTTTAAAAATGCCAGCACCAATCACGATGCCAACAATGATGGCAACAGCCCCAATGGGGCTCAATAATTTCTCTTGGACCGCACTTTTAGTCATGCTGAAATCTTATCGACGTTTACCTGTGACCAAACCTTGTGAGTAACCACCCTTGTCTTCGCCTTTGAATGTTGAACCATTGATCTCACCTTTAACTGTGATGAGATTATCGGTTGCATCAACATAAGCGAAACGAAGATATTTGCCTTCGAGTTGAGGGTTCAGGATTGGCTGGGACTTATCACCAATCGTGATGTTGCCGCCGATCTTTTGATATCTCTGAGACAGTGTCAGTTTTGCATTTTTAAATCCAACGCCATCCAATGACCACTCGCCAGCAACATTCGCTGGAACCACCCAATAATATGCGTGGGCATCCAAATTAATTTCTTTATCTGGTTCCCAGTCACCCATGGTGAAGGCATGAGAAACCACCCGCGTGCCAGGCTTCATCTTCAAAATAGTTGGGCGCAATTTGAGGTTCAATTCAGGCAGCAAATAAAGTGTCACCACTGTGGCCTTGCTGAAGTCTTCGACAAAAATATCGCCATTGATGATTTTCACTAAATGACCAACGCCTGATTGATTGGCATTTCTCTGAGCATACGCAGCCATGTTGGGGTTGAATTCAATACCAACTGCTTTTGCGCCAAATTCTTTGGCAGCTGCGATGGCAATCTTGCCATCGCCAGCACCTAAGTCATAAACCAAATCTTGGGGACCGACATTGGCTGTTTTTAACATCAATGACACAAGCTCAGTACCCGTTGGTAGCCAAATAACATCTTTACCTGCTTGACCAGGACTTGGCTTGTAAGACGGATCAACTTTTGAACCTGGCTTATCAGCCAAGGCAGAGAAAGAAACGCTGCAGCAAAGCGCGACTAAGAAAAATCTCAAAGATTTCATATCAACCCTCAAAGAAGTGAATGATTTATAAATAAGAGTTGTATTTATAACAGTACTTAGCTGATTTCACTAAGTTTTATCACGCAATATTTATCTAGGGTTTTCCCCACAAGACCCATAAAAGCAGGGGATTCTCAGCTTTTATAAAAGTTGATGTTTGACTGAATCAACTGCGGCGCCTTTTCTTCCATGTGTAGGGGTCGCCATTGGGAAACTTACCATCTGAGATGCCATCTGCGCCGAACTTTCCAACAATCTCTAGACCGTTGGCATGGATTGTGACAAATTCCCCCAATGCTTTTGCCCACTCCATGGCCTCGTCTAGGCTCTCAAACTCAAATACTTCCTCTTTGTGTTTAATGAATATCAAATCAAAGAACTCTTAGGAAAAAATCATAAAAAAATAAAGCTTCATTGTTTCAGTGGTTTGTTACAAATAAACTTTTTCTTGATACGAGTTATATTGCTAGTGAAACTTTAATGACCCACAATCAATAAGTAAATTAGCAAACAAAAAATCAATGAATATTTTTAAAGTGCTCGGCTATTTACCAAGAAAGATTCGTCAGTTTTACGATGACGTGATCAGCCTCATCAAGGCCAATAGTCGTTAAAAGATCCTAAGAAAGATTACGGCGTGATAGCGAGCTAAAGCAAACTATCTCTTCTCAATCAAAGACAGGAACTCTCTGCGTAAATTAGAGTTTTCTAAAAACTCACCACGCATCACGCTGTTGATCATTTTCGAATCATTGTCTTTCACACCGCGCCATTGCATACAGAAGTGATCAGCTTCCATCACCACCGCCAAACCGGCAGGCTTTAGTTTTTGCTCAAGCATATTGGCTAGTTCCACCACGGCTTCTTCTTGGATTTGGGGTCTGGACATCACCCATTCAGTCAGGCGGGCATATTTGGATAGTCCAACCAATGCTGAATCCTGATCTGGCAAGACCCCAATCCAAATGCGACCCATGATGGGGCAGAGGTGATGAGAGCAGGCGCTGCGCACGGTGATGGGGCCAATGATCATCAATTCATTGAGACGGCTGATGTTCGGAAAATCTGTCAAAGCAGGCGGGGCTACATAGCGACCATTGAAAACTTCATTCACATACATCTTTGCCACACGACGGCTGGTATTTCTGGTGTTGTGATCATTCTCTGTATCAATCACCAAGCTTTCAAGTAGCGCTTGTACTTTCTCTGACACTTCATCCACCAAGCTATCAAGCTCGCCTGGCTCAATGTGCTCAGCAATATTGTCATTGGCATGAAAACGCACTTGCCTAGATTTCAAGCGGGCACGTATCACTTCAGAAATTGGCAGTGTTTTACTCATGATTATTAGCCTTGCTTGAATTTTCTTGGCGGTGTGCCATTAAGTGCTGAATTTTTAGATACAGAATAGTTGCTGACATCACAAAAGTGATGATATTGGCCACCAAGATTGGTCCACTGCCAATCAAAATGCCGTAAATGATCCAAAGGATGATGCCGAAAGTAAACGTGGCATACATGCCCAAGGAGATACCCGATAAATCCCTGGTAGTGATTGATCGATAGGTTTGTGGGATAAAAGCAGCGGTGGTGATGGTTGCTGCAATGAAGCCAAGTAGGTTGTCAAAATCCATTGAAACTAGTCCTTTGATGGCTTTAATTGAAATCTATCACCAATGTATAGGATTTCTTGTTTTCTTGCTTGTCAGTTGCTCAAGGGGCCATGCACTAAGCGAATTTGGCTTGTCGTGCGTGACTAACTAAAAAAGATTAACATCTTGATTGAGTTGATTTTGGTGGTTTTGTAGCCACCAAAAGTGAGCCAAGAAGTGAGCTAAGAACAAATCTAGGAAGGAAGTCTGAGATGAGTACAGATAATCGCTGTTGTGGTTCAGGGGTCTGCATCATCAATCCTCAGGGGGAGTGTTGGTGTGGTCAGGTATGGGATGGCGAAAAAATGTGCCATCCACCACTCAAGCCATTGGTCAGCCCAGCACCTCAATCAAACGAAAGTCCAAAAACCTCACCTGAATCTTAGGCTCTTGTTTCAAACAAGACTTGGCTGCAGCTGATTCTTTCTCTTTGAACCAATTGGGCCTTGCTTGATTATTCAGTAAGGTCTCGATTTCACTGGTGTTCAAGCTTTTACTCAACTGAGTGGATGTGCATTCGCAATGAGCAGCAAACTGGTCTGCGGTGATTCCTTTGATACCCGCATGTCGTTTGACCTGCTCTTTGACGCAGGTGGCTTCATAACTTTTCTTAAAACTGGTGATGTTTGCCGACTGACTGAATGCCAATCCTGAAAAGAACAAGGAAAGAGCTGTGACAACAGCTGAAGAAACACGAATC
>CALKUJ010000073.1 GCA_937996825.1 uncultured Polynucleobacter sp.
CTTCCGATCTGTGTTAATGCCAAATAATCCAAGGGGTGGTGGCGTTTCTCGCCGTATCGAAGGCGAAGATCGTGCTGAGTTACGCGAAGCCATGAGCCAATTAACTGTTCCAGATGGCATGAGCATCATTGCCAGAACTGCTGGAATTGGTAGAAGTGCCGAAGAATTGCAATGGGACTTGAGTTATTTGATGCAGCTTTGGACAGCGATTGATGAAGCTGCCAGCGGCAACCAAGCACCACTATTGATTTACTTAGAGTCAAGCTTGGTGATCCGAGCCATCAGAGACTACTTCCAGCCTGATATCGGTGAAATCCTGATCGACACCGATGAAATTTATGAGCAAGCCAGCTCTTTCATGTCTGTGGTGATGCCTGACAACATGTCACGCGTGAAACGCTATCAAGACGATGTGCCCTTGTTCTCACGTTTTCAAATTGAACACCAAATTGAAACCGCCTACTCTCGTACAGTGACCTTGCCTTCTGGCGGTGCGATTGTGATCGACCACACAGAAGCTTTGGTGTCTGTCGACGTCAACTCCGCTCGCTCAACTCGCGGTTCAGACATTGAAGAAACAGCGGCCAGAACAAACTTAGAAGCTGCCGACGAATTGGCTCGCCAAATGCGTTTGCGTGACTTGGGTGGTTTGATCGTGATCGACTTCATTGATATGGAGTCTTCCAAGAATCAAAAAGATGTTGAACAACGCCTTAAAGACGCTTTGCGCCACGATCGTGCTCGCGTTCAAATGGGCAAGATCTCACGCTTTGGTCTTTTAGAACTATCGCGTCAACGTTTGCGCCCTGCTCTATCAGAGAGCAGTAACGTTACCTGCCCACGTTGTAATGGCACAGGCCACATCCGTGACACAGAGTCTTCAGCTCTTCAAGTTCTTCGCATCATTCAAGAAGAAGCGATGAAAGAAAATACTGCAGCGATTCATTGTCAGGTGCCTGTCGATGTGGCAGCGTTCTTGCTCAATGAGAAACGTGCTGAAGTGATCAAGATTGAAAGTCGTTTCAAAGTGAATGTCTTGCTATTGCCAAACAAGCACTTAGAAACACCGCATTACAAACTTGAACGCTTGCGCCATGATGATCCTCGTTTAGATGATCCTAAAGCAAGCTATGCGATGGCGGAAGAAGCCAGCAAGGAACTTGAATCTGACACCATCTTGAATCGCAAAGCTGAAGAGGCCAAACCTCGTCAAGAAGCTGCTGTCAAAGGTGTACGACCAAGCCAACCTGCTCCAGCCAGTGTCCCACGCGCAGAACGCAAAGTGGCCGGTGAGAAGCAATCTTCCGGTGGTTTGATTGGTTTCATCAAGAAACTTTTTGGCTCGAAAGAAGAAGTAAAAGCCAGTGAGAAGCGTCCAAACAATGGTCGTGGTCGCGGCGAAGCCGGCGATCGAAATGGTGATCGTAACAATCGCAACCGCAATAACCGCAATCGCAATAACCGTAATAAGAATGAAGCGGGCGATCGCAATCAAACGCCACGCGATGGTGAAGAGAAGCTTGACAACAAAGAAGGTCGTCAAGGCAATCAACGCAATGGCCGCAATCAACAGCGTCAAAATAAACCTGAAGCCAATCAAGATGCAAAAGCAGATCAAGCAAAAGATTTGTTGACGCATGCTGAGGTTCCACAAAATACTGAAACTGGCGAAGGTGATGAGCGCCGTCGCGGTCGTAATCGTCGTGGTCGTAATCGTGGCCGCGATCGTGCAGACCGCCCAGAAAATGCGCAAGATGCTAACGTGGAAGGTTCAGATGTTTCAGCAACAGCATCAACAGTTGCAGTGGCTGCGGTAGCGGCAGCAGTGACTTCATCTGCTGTCAATGCTTCGACTGAGTCATCGAATCATTCTCCAATGAACACTGAGACTGCAAGCGCACCAGTGATTGAAACACCAGCGCCTGTAGTTGCTACACCAGTAGCTTCTGCTGCTTCTATTGAAACTCCTGTAGCTACTCCAGCTCCGACCCCTGCTCCATTGCCAAAAGTTGAGTTCCAGCCCTTAAAAACATCTGAACTGACTTCAGTGATTGAATCTGCTGGAATGGTCTGGGTAAACACCGATCATCAGAAATTAGAAGAAGTTCGTGTGCAAATTGCTGCTGAACCAGTGATTTCTCACCCGCCTCGTGAGCCAAAGCCACCTGTTGAAGTTTCCACAGGCCCTATGGTTCTGGTAGAAACCGGCGGAAAAGAACAAACCATCGAAAAGTGAACTTAGTTCTACAATGAGGGTTATGTCAGAAAGAGTCATACCCCTCATTGATGAGCGCCAAAGAAAAATCGACAGTCATGTTCCGGTTATTCCGGAACAACTGTTGAAGCCTAATGGCCTGCTCGCCGACACCCGTGGGCGACGTCTTCATGATTTAAGAATTTCAGTCACCGACCGTTGTAACTTTCGGTGCACTTATTGCATGCCCAAAGAAGTTTTCGATAAAGATTACCCCTATTTATCTCATGGGGATCTTTTAAGTTTCGAAGAGATCGTTCGTTTGGCAAAAATCTACATCGAACACGGCGTAGAAAAAATCCGCTTAACTGGTGGCGAACCCCTGCTTCGCAAACACGTTGAAAAATTGATTGAAATGTTGGCCTCTCTAAAAACACTGAGCGGTCAACCATTGGACCTAACACTGACCACCAATGGCAGCTTACTGCGTAAAAAAGCTCAATCTTTGAAAGATGCAGGTCTCACCAGAATGACCATCAGTCTTGATGGTTTGGATGACGCAACATTCCAGAAGATGAATGATGTCGGCTTTCCAGTAGCTGATGTTTTAGATGGTATCGAAGCAGCCCGTGAAGTTGGCTTTAAAAATATCAAAGTCAACATGGTTGTTAAAAAGGGAACAAATGATCACGAGATCATTCCCATGGCGAAGTATTTCAAAGGCAGTGATGTGATTCTGCGTTTCATTGAATTCATGGACGTGGGTGCATCCAATGGTTGGAACATGACAGAAGTTCTACCTTCTGCGGAAGTGATTGCCAAGATTCATGAAACATTCCCTTTAACAAATATCGACCCGAACTACCCTGGTGAAGTTGCTGAGCGCTGGCGCTATCTTGACGGGTCTGGCGAAGTGGGTGTGATTTCAAGTGTGACTCAGGCTTTCTGCAAAGATTGTTCAAGAGCTCGTCTGTCAACTGAAGGAAAAATGTATTTATGTTTATTTGCCACAGAAGGCCATGATCTAAAGGCTTTACTGCGTGCCGGTAAATCGGATTTAGAGATCAGCAATGCCATTGCGCAAGTCTGGTCTCATCGCACCGATCGATATTCAGAATTGCGCGGCTCTCCAGAACTGGAAGGTAAACGCAAAGTTGAAATGTCATACATCGGTGGCTGAGCATCTTCATCAGTTAAATCAAGAAAAATCTAGATGAGTTCATTACCCACCCTCCATTCAGTCGTCACTTGCATGTCTGACTACGATCCAGAATCTTTGCGCGTCGAGGTCGCCACAAAAATTGTTGACGAATTTGTCAGACCAGCATCACTGGCGCTTGAAACAGAAACCGTTTCTATTTATGACTCATTGGGACGAGTGCTAGCCAATGACATCATCTCCCCCATCAATGTTCCCTCTGCCGATAACTCAGCCATGGATGGCTATGCTTTCAGCGGCACATCCATTGTTAAAGATGGCGTGACCTCATTAACAATGATTGGCAAAGGTTTTGCTGGGAATGCGTTTGAGGGCATGGTTAAACAAGGTCAATGCGTTCGCATCATGACAGGTGCAGTGATGCCTGCTGGTTGCGACACCACCATTCCTCAAGAATTAGTCAAAGTTGATGGCGATCAAATTCAGTTTCAATCATCGGTGATCAAAGCTGGCGATAACCGTCGCTTAAAAGGTGAGGATCTTTCGATTGGTCAAGCAGCCTTATCTGCTGGCAAGATCATCAGACCATCCGATTTAGGTTTGATTGCATCCCTGGGCATTGGTTCTGTAACGGTCAAACGTCGTCTCAAGGTTGGCTTCTTCTCAACCGGTGATGAACTTCGCTCGATTGGTCAGCCATTGGATGAAGGCTGTGTGTATGACAGCAATCGCTACACCCTTTTTGGAATGCTGAGTCGCTTGAATGTTGAACTTCATGATTTTGGTGTTGTGAAAGATGATCCAGATGCGATGCGCGCAACCTTTAGCAAGGCTGCAGCGACTTGTGATGCTGTGATTACTTCCGGTGGCGTCTCAGTTGGAGAAGCTGACTACACCAAGCAAATCATGCGCGAACTGGGTGATGTGAGCTTTTGGAAAATTGCGATGCGCCCTGGCAGACCAATGGCTTTTGGCTCAATCCAAGGCGATCAACATCGTGCCGTTTTATTTGGTTTACCTGGTAACCCTGTGGCAGTGATGGTGACTTTTTATCAATTTGTCAGAAATGCCCTCTTGGCCATGAGTGGCGCCACTCAAGTTGCTCCACCGATGATGCAAGCGAAAACTGTAGAAGCAATCCGTAAACGCCCAGGTCGCACTGAGTTTCAACGAGGTATCTTATCGACGGATGCCACAGGTGGCAGAACGGTCAGGATTACCGGCGCTCAAGGATCAGGCGTTTTGCGCTCCATGAGTGAAGCAGATTGCTTCATTGTGTTGGCCCACGATCAAGAAAACATCCAGGCCGGAGATACCGTTGGAGTGGTTTTATTCGAGGGCTTGGTTTAAAGAAGCCCTTT
>CALKUJ010000074.1 GCA_937996825.1 uncultured Polynucleobacter sp.
CAGATTTCTAGCCTCAGTAGCTACCAAGTCTGCGAGTTCCAAATCTTTATAGATTCCAAGATAGCGCTTTACCTTGTTAACCTGAATCTCAACACACCAGTGTTTTACCTGTTTATGCCAACGAACACCTTTACAACCAGAGGTGTTATTTGATTGTGCAGGCTTGTTATAAGCATTTTGAGATGCTGTTGCTTCACGCAGGTTTTCAATGTTGTTATTTAAACGGTTTCCGTCTGCATGGTCAATGTAATCAGGTAAGTAACCGTAGTGCATTAAAAACACAATACGATGCATCTTATGCAATACGCCATCAATACGAATGACGCTGTAACCATGCTGATTAACGCAACCAGCTTCTGATCCCACAGAAATCTGCTTGGCAGGTTTAACCTTCCAAAACAAACTGCCATCGCAGTAGTCAAACAGTTCTAAAACACGATTTTGCGTAATCATGGATGACTAGCCTTATAAGCATCAAATTCTGACTTCAAAGCCTGAATTGCAGAAACAAGATATGGCACAAGATTTTGTTGAATCCCTTTCACGGGCTCTCCATTTGTCAAATCCTTCAACTCATCGCTAATGTTGGCATCTTCAATAATCTGGTCTGGCAATACCATTTCATATTCTTGCGCAATAAATCCAGCGGTATGCTGCTTACTGATTTTGTAATCAAACTCAACAGGGCGCAATGCCATTACAACATCAAGACCATTTAAGATGGTTTCAACTTTTTCTTTAATGCGAGCATCAGAAGTAGTTGACCAAGAGGCTGAGTTATTAAGTTGATACCAGCCACCTCCATTTGCCCATCGACCAGCAATGTTTCCATCTCCATCGCTCAAAACAACATTATTTGAAGCTGTGCGAATATCTAAGCCGCCTTGGTTGCCGTTGTAGGAGCCAAGAATTACATTCTTACCGCCAGACGTTACTTGCGTGCCAGCACCATTGCCTACAAATGTGTTCAATGTGCCTGTTGTGGCGTTGACACCAGCTTGATAGCCAAGGTATGTGTTGTAGTTTCCAGTGGTTGTGTAACCAGCTTGGTAGCCTAAAAACACACCTTGAGTACCAACGGTATTCGTATACCCCGCCTGATAACCCACAGCAGTGTTGTTTGAGGCTGTGGTGTTGGCTTGGAGGGCGTCTTTACCGTAAGCTGTGTTGGATGATCCTGTGGTGTTGTAGCCCATAGCGTTGTAACCATACGCTTGGTTGTCGTTACCAGTTGTGTTGCTGCTCAAAGCGCCATAGCCAAAAGCACCGTTTCTGGCTCCAGTTGTGTTTACGCCAAGTGCAGTGCCACCACCAACAGCAGTGTTGGTTGCTACGGAGCCAGCGCCTTTGCCTACTGTGAGGCCTTGAACAGTGGTTGTGCCTGTAAGTGTTGCAGTACCAGCAACAGCCAATGTCTTACCAGAGCCAACATTCAAGCCAACAGATGTACCTGTACCGTCAGCCTTGAAGATCGCATCAATGGTGTCAAGATCGGTATTAATCTTTGTACCCCATGTGTCTGTTGACGCACCGACCTCTGGTTTGGTTAACGAAATATTGGTTGTAGTGGTATCTGCCATTTTTAAGTCCTCATGCGGCTACTTGCCACGTTTCAGTGTTTACAGAGATTGGAACCCAAGTCTCTGGTGTGTCATCAATGCTTGACCAAGACTCTGACGTATCAGAAGCAGTCACCCAAGTGTTTGACGTATCAGGAATGTCCGTCCACGTCTCATTTATATCGCTCTCATTTTCCCACTTTTTACGTGCTGTGACTGACATCACAGAATCACACGAAATTGTCAAGCCTTGAGTTTGGACGCGAATACCGTCAATAATGACTGAACTGGTGGCAACAATTGATACTGGCTGATTCACAATCACTTGTGAGCCAATAGTCATCAAAGCATCATCAAAGACGTTCATCTCTGCCAAGGCAACACGAACACCATTGACGGTGACGGCACTCAAGTCAGTAGATGTGAACGCTCCAATAGCGTAACGCAGACCAGAGACAGAGACTGAGCTTGTAGATGCAGCAGTTGCAGAGCCTATTGCAAGACGTTCACCAACAACTGAAACAGCACTAGAAGATGAAATATCGGCAGCACTAACTGCAATTCGTTCACCAGCGACAGAAACAGTACTTGATGCTGCAACTGTGAATGATGCGTCAGGCTTAACTACGTTGGCAACAACAGCAACAGAACTAGCACTAGAAACAGAAAACGCGCCTTCACAGACGCGAATTGCTGCTGTAGATACTGTTGATGTATCTACGATTGCTACGGCTCCAAGGCTTACTCCACGGGAGTAATTGCCCCCGCCGTAATAGCCAGAGCCGTAAGCTGCCATGATTAGGTCAGAGTAACTGTCAGGCTAGAAGCAGGGATACGGAACACATCGCCATCATTGATAGTGCGCGATGTAGTCAATGGTGCCCATGCCAGCATATTGCCACCAGTAGAAGCATCAAAGATTGCAGCATGAGTGATTGTTCCCCAGTTGCCGCCAGAAGCAGCAGCAAACTCGATTGCAGCAGAGTTTGTAGCAGTCGTTGGAGAAGTACCAGAGACGCTGATGGTTCCAGTTACTTTGCGAGCGTAAGCACTGCCAGATACTTCAGTACCGCCACCCGTATCTGATGGTGCAGCAGTAAACAAACCAACATACCAAGCCGTAGGACGTGTTGCTGCATTGGTGGTTAACAACCAATTGAGAACTAGGTTCTCTGTGTAATCGCTAAAAGATGACATCTCTTATTCCTTATCCAAAAGTTTTTGCTCTAGCAATCAAAGCGCCACCTGACGTTGCGCCACGATCATCAGCAACTTGCAAATCTTCCATTGCTGACGTATACATCGTTGCCCACACTGTGATTCTCGCATCATCCTTTAGATATGGCGCAGCCTGAAGCAAAGCACCATACAAATAGACATCAGGAGCAGCAGTCAACAGCCAATTGGTGGTCACTGAATCTGATAACTTCGTCAACTTTGCGTAGTATGTCAGCTCGGTGTCATACGATGAATCTGGAACTGGCACAGTACGAATCTGACCGCCCACGATAGAGAAATATCTAGGCTTTCCAGATGATGGATATTGGGATTGAAGATTGTCCAAAGAGTCAATCGTCTCAAACTGCAATGGAGTCACTGGATTCGTTTGCAGCTTGAGTGATTTGACTTCTAGAAAATCTGCTGGCACAGCACCATACTCAGTATCAATCGTTGCAGTTGCACGAGACATCATCTGACGAGTACGCAACTTACGCTCAACTTGAGCTTCAGCCAACGAAATAAAGTCAGGAATAGTCGTCGTCAAATCAGATCGGTTCAACCAATCTGCAACTGAAGCCTTCAACTCTGAGTATGTAGAGAGTGCCATTAGGATGCCTTTTGTGCTTTCTCCAAGTCACGCATCACCCAAGTGTGATCGTGCCTGAATTCAAATGTCCCAATGTGTCCGATTTCCTTCGACACATCGTGGTCAATGTAGATTTTAAAGCCTTCAGCCTGTGCTTTTCGGCAGAAGAAAATATCCTCACCGATATAGCCACGCTTATCTGTACGCCAAGGAGTCTCAAACCAAGGCTCTGACAGCTTTTCAAATACCTTGCGTGAAATCAGCATGACGCCCATGCCAATGGACTCGACTTCTTCAAGGCCAGTTGAATCAGGCATTGAGTAAACGAGTTGACCATCTAATCCACGAGCTGTTGGTCCTGTTGGCATACGACGACGAGCGCAATTGGTTGCCACGATGTCTTTGTCATGCGCCAGCAAACGACCAACCATGTCTTGAGGGAATGTCATGTCTGAATCAATAAACAACACATGAGTGCAGTTCTCACGCATAGCCTCAAGGCATAAGTCAGCACGTTGATTCTGAATCAGCGTTCCCTGATTGATCTTTAAGCAGATTGCATCAGGCGTATTTAGTGTGTGATACGCCACCATATTGACCAAACAAAATGTGAAATTTGAATGGACCATATCTCTCGCTGGCGTGCATACGGCAATGTAGTTAACGGTTTCTTGTGTCATTTTTTATACTTGTCCTTCTTTCACGCGAAAGAATCTGTTGTCTGGGTTGTTGAGCCATTTCTTCATATAAGCCTCATCATCCAATTTGCCTTGAGCCTTCAACTCGTAGTAAATAGACAATGGGATACGAGCAACGTGATGGAATTCACCCTTCCAGCCGTTGTTTTCGGACTGTGCTAAGTCCATCTTATTCATCTCAATGATGGGCTTAACGTCTTGAATTGTCTCAATCGTTGCCTCATCCTTCTCTGCATCGTAATGCCAGACCTTCTTCAAGCCTGTGTATTCGTCATAGTCAAAGAGTCGTGATTCGTTCATATAAAAAAAAGGGGCGAGTTGCCCCGCCCCTTTCCTTGGTTTGATTAAGAAGTAATCAAGTCAGCAGCCAAGCCCATTGCGTTCTCAGCCAACACTTTGTGGCCCCACTCAACGATCAGCATACGCTTCTCAGCGTCACCAGTCTTGGCGAGTTCAACTTGTTGGTAAGGACGCAGAGTCGTCACTTTAGCCATTTCAGGGTCGATCACCCATGCGTCACGCTCACGTTGGAAGCGGTTAGCCACAACTTGGATGTTGCCGAAGTCAGACACATAGATGTCAACTGCGCCAACCAAAGTTGCTGGCTTTGCGCCACCATCAATGTTGAAACGTGAAGAAGCGATACCAGAGAAGCCAGACACGCGCTGTTTGTTAACAGGACCAGTCATCAACATCTTTGGTGTACCACCAGCAGCCCAAACTTGTTGAATCACGTTCTTCAAGATGGTTTCGGTGAAGGTACGGACGTTACCGTCAGTACGTGCGCTATTAGGCAAAGTGGTGTACGAAGGGTTCGCACCGTTCGTTTGCATATCCACGTTGGTCTTCACGAAAGCGCCCAAAGAGGCAGTGCCACGAGCAGTGGTTGTGTTGCCAGCAGCAGCCACAGCACCGTTCAACAATGTGTACTCTTGGTCACGCTTCAACTCAGCGCCGCGCTTGGCGATTTGGTAAGCCAATTCAGACTTACGACCAGCCTTGTTCACTGTTTCTTCAGTAGCAGACAAGACGATAGTCTTACGGCTGATCTGAGCGTAGTTTTGCATACGCACAGTGGCGGTCACAGCGTCAAACGAAGTGACATCATCACCTTCCAACTGCTTGTTAGCAGCGGCAGCAGCCAATGCATCAGTTTGCCACTCGTACAAAGAGTTGCTCACGGACTCACGACCGATGTTGCTCATGTAAGGAGTGTCTTCGGGAGAGATGTTTGTGATGACGTTTGACAGGTCTTCACGGATGCCTTTGGCATCAAAGGTGGTAAAGGTGTTAGCTACGATAGTCATTTAAGTGCCTCATTTCAAAAGAAGTTCAATTGCTCTAGCCGCATCATCGACACGACCAGTTTTTGCAAGACGCTGTTTTGCGCGAGTACCTTCAGTTGTTGGAGAGACCCGACCTGCTGCACTAGGCTTTACAGGTCGTGGACCGTTGTTGACTACGGGTTTGATGTCCTTACGCTTAGACACCATCTGGTCATACAACGCTGCTTTACGCAACGTGATGACAGCCCTGTGGTCAAAAACATTCTTGAGTTCATCTTCTGAGTAGCCGATCTTTTGACCAAACTCGATCAGCATTTGCTTTTCAGCTTTTGCTTTCTTCGGGTCTTTCCACTCAGGCACAGCCTTGATGAGTTCTTCACTTTCTTTCGCAAGTGTTGCCTTCATCTCATCTGCACGTTGTTGCGCCGTCAATTGAGAAAGACGCTGCTGTTCGGATTGAATAGCCGCTTGTCTCTCTTGCTTGTCACGCACTAACTCTCGCTGGCGTACCCATTCAATGGGGTCTTCTGCGTAAAGACGGTCCCAATCAATAGGCTGCTCACCAGCCGACTCAAGTTGCTGTTGCAACGCTCCCAACAATTGAGCGTACTGTTCACGCTCGGCACGAATAGCAGCAGATTCAGCTTCCAGCTCTTTACGAGCTTCAGCCACTTGCTGTGTCTTTCGTGTGTAGTCTTGGGTTCTGCTGTATCCGTTTTGGAGTTCGTTCAACGTCACTTCGACTTCTTTTCCGTCAACTTTGACGGTGAAGACTTGTGGTTGTTCTTCTTCCTCGGA
This sequence comes from uncultured Polynucleobacter sp., assembly GCA_937996825.1. Classification (GTDB taxonomy): domain Bacteria; phylum Pseudomonadota; class Gammaproteobacteria; order Burkholderiales; family Burkholderiaceae; genus Polynucleobacter. Next base: position 6,149 of record CALKUJ010000074.1, read on the forward strand.
TTCATCAGATTCTTCTGACTGTTCATCTATCGTTTCATCACTAGACTCGTCGTCTTGCACGTCTAGTTCTTCATCAACAGATGCCGCGTCATCCTCATCGGATGACAACTGCGCCTCATCTACTTCTTCGGCTTGTCCCTCATCGGGGCCGAGTAATTGAGAGAGTGCATTGGACGCTTCGTCCACTGACATAGGACCTGCGGGGATGCTCCCTGTGGGGTTGGCTGTTCCGTCTGACATTTCCTAATTCCTTTAAACCAATGATTTCTGAGCGCGTTCGATCTGACGCTGTGCAACCTTGCCGTTATCAATCATCTTGCTGATTTGGAAACGGAATTGCTCAACAGCTTGAACCATATGCCACGCGCTCTCTCTTTTCACGGTGTCCTCTGGTTTCGTACTTTTCCAAGACCAGACGGCATCGTTCTCCATTTGCAGCAGAGCTGCTGAGAAGGCTTCGTCCTGTATCAGACTCTCGGCCTTCTTTCCTTTTTTTACGGCTTCTTCATTGCTCATTTAGACCATTCCTTGCGGGTTGATGGGTTGCATATACGGCTCTTGCACTTGAGGCTGTGCTTGTTGCACTGCGTTTTGCACAATCGCCGATTGCTCTTTTACTATCTCACGATTCACATTCTGCTCTGCCACGATTTGGGCAGTGCTGATCTGTGTGTTGTACTTTAACTCAAGTTCGTATTGTTTAAGTAGTCGATCTTGATTCATCTGATCTCGACGGAAGTCGTCATCAAGCATCATTTGTTGACGCTTCAGCTCTAGTTCCGCCGCCTTCTTCTGAATATCAGCTTGGATGGACTGAGCCTGAACTTGAGCTAAGACTTCTTCAGGAGTTGGCTTTGGAGCTGGCTTGGCTGGTGGCTTCCAATCGTCAGGCAAGTCATTGATGAAGGATGAGGCGTCCTTGAAGCCAGACAATTCAACCATTTTGCGCAAGGTGCGAACGTACTGCTGTGGTGACACAACAGGGTTTTCCAAGCCGTATTGGTTGATGATGGATTCTTGTTTAGCCGCGAATTGAGCCAATGCAGCCAACTTCTCATTGGTGTCGCCATTGCCCAAACCGATATTCACAGTCACATCCATTGATGTATCCCATGAACGTGGGTCAATTTGCACCCACTCATTGCGCAAACGAATCATGCGGGCTTTGTCTTGGTGTGTGACCGTCAAGAATAAAATCTTCTTAAACAGCGTCTTCATACCTTCAGCCAGCAGACGCGAAGTAAGCTCAATACGGCCTTGGCTGGCGCTAATCGTGGCAGCAACAGCAGCTTTAGTAGAAGACTGCAAAGCGTCAGCATTCAAGCCCATTGCGGCTTTGCTCATGCCTGTACGGTCTTCCTTGATGCTGTCCACATAGTCCAGCATTGGGAAAGCAGCTTGACCCACGAATGGTTGAGCAAACGTCTGCACCATGTTTGGCGCACGCATACGAATCACAGCGCCTGTCTCATTGTTCAACACATCGTCAATGTTGACTTGGCCTTCAACGATGGCAGTACGTGGGTGAATAGACTGAGCCAATGAGTCCAGCGTATTACGCAGAATCTCAGACTTGATCTCTTGGATGTCGTGGGTGATGTCAAAGATTGAACCAGCTTCTAGTGGGGAAGTATGTGGCTCTGGGTCACATGGAAAGGCCACGAATGGAATGTAAGCTGAAGGCAAGTTACGCTTGACTTCGTAGCTTGGACCCATTGTGCAAACCTTACGCAACTCAGGAATTCCGTCACCGTCAAAGTCAACGCGCACGTAGACTTCGCAGTACAGGACGCGCTGCTCCATTGGGTTGGCGCTTTGATCTGTGAACTGCTGATTGTTCAAGGCATGACGAGCCAATTTTTCTTCGTTGTCAGCCAAGTCAGACACGCCAACGTATTCAGTCACTTCGTCTTCGTCGTAGCCAATGGAGATCAACTCAGCCACAGTTGCCATCTTGCGACGACCAATGATTGGTGAGTTCTCAAAGTCAAGTGCTTGACGCGACAAGATCAATTCTTCTGGCGCAATATCGTTCACACGAATACGACCAGACTTGACAATGCGCTTCATCTCAACGTCATGCAGCATGGCTGGTGGCATTGGTTCACCCGTCATTGGGTCAAGCTGCATCGCGCCTTGCATGGATTCGTCAGGATAAGACACGACGATCTTCAAGTCTGCTTCTGGCTCTTGCATCAGTAACTGCAAGGTAGAGTCGTCCAAACCAGAATATTGCTCAATGCGCACTTCTTCTGATTCTTCCCAGACAGCTTCCATGATGCCGCACTTACGGGCCAAGGCATCCTTGAAGGTGGCGTAAGCCGTCATAAAGCCGTTGTTATCAGCCGTGAATACGTAATTGGCGTAATCAGTGGCTTGCTGTGCGTTCTTTACGTCCTCTGGGCCACGAGGCACGAATTCAACTACGTTCTCAGTGCTAAAAAAGACGCGCATCAGGGATGGCATCATTGCCGAGATTGTGTCGCGTGTCTCCATCGCCACGACTTGTGAACGGCCTTCTTCTTCATTGCCAAAGGGGTCGCCACGGTAGTAGCGTGTAGCCATCGCACGAATAGGCGACAAGTCTGAATCAATGTAGGAGACAGCGTCAGTGATCTCTTGACCAATCATGGCCTCAAGGTCAGCATCGTCCATTGGCTGATGCTCTGCTTCTTCGTCTTTAACTTCTTCAGGGTCTTTCGACTCCATCAAGTCTTCAATCTGCTCTTTAGCCTTGTTGAGCAAAGCACTTGTTGTCTCAGACTCAAACTCGTATGGAACTTTCATTTCTTGCCCTTTTGCAATATGACGTACATGGAGTCCACAGCCCGTGGAGTCCTCAAAATCTCATCTTGCGGTAATTTTAGACTTTCCCCAACGTTTGAGAGCGTGAATTCCAAATGCGTCAAGTGGAAACGATCTTCCCAACCGAGATACCAATGCCAATCTGTGTAATACAGCCATGACTTTTCATTGAACGCGCGTACATGGGTGGGGTCTTGCCATGCGCCGTATGACAAGTCGTAAGGTACGTGGATCCGCATCTCGCCACCATCTTTGAGCAAATCCATGCAGTTACGCATTGACTTCACTAAGTCAGGTACGTGTTCCAACACATCATTAGCCAAGATAACGTCAAACATTCCCTTCTTGACGTAGAAGTCGCCAAGGCGGGTCACGAGCATTGAACCCCAATGGACATCCTGAATGTCTAAACACCAATCAGACTTGATTCGGCGCTGGATGTCTGCATTGATGCAGTCCTCACGCCAATCTTTACCTGAACCGAGATTAAGAACCAAAGAATTGTTCGACATATTGGGGGCGGTTTTGTTCAATCCACGGACGGGCTTGAGCGTTGAGTTTCTCTACGTCAGTGCCAATTGTCTGGCTGCCAACGTGGTGAACGTAAGAGGTTGAGACGTAATGTGAATAGCCTTTGGCTGACATATCCAAGCAGGAAACGTCATCGGAATACCAGTTCAAAGGGCCAAATCGCCCGTGGTTCCATGCGTCACGCGAGATGTAAGCAAAGATTGGGGCGATTACATCAGTGGGGAATATGTAGTCCTCGGATGCAAACCGATTCATGTAGATCGGGTCTGCCTCGTGGTTGTAGCGAATATTCTGTGGGCAACGCACCGAATCGCTACGCGCAGCAACCCAACCCACGGACGGTTCAAGAGAACGAATCGTGTCTACATCGTCAAGCAGCTTGCTGTAACTTGTTGGCGTCAAGACAACATCGTCGTTGCAGACAATGCAAGCAGTGTGGTACTTCAAAGCGTCATCAATGATGTCGTTGTAGTCCTCACCGAAGTTACGAGGCTCACCCACCATGATTCGCGCGTTAGCCAAATACTCTGAGCGTCGAATCACAGACTCAGGGCCACGAAGATAAACATACGCCTCTGGCGCGTATTGCTTAATGGACTCAAGCAGTACAGGCAACCCTTTGCCGTGTACTGTGGCGATGCAGATTGGAATCACTTTTTGGCTTTGTTCTTAGCTGTGCGCTGACCGCGATAAGGCATTTTTGCTTCACTTAAAGCAATGGCAATGCCTTGCTTTGGGTTCTTCACAACCTTACCGCCAGCGCCTGAGTGCAGTTTTCCGGTTTTAAACTCATGCATGACTTTGGCAATTTTTTCTGCGGCTTTATCAATCTTCATGGCTTACCCCTTCAAAATAAATGGAATGATGTGATTATGCAACCCGCGACACATTACGGCGCAAGGGCTTGGACCATTGCTGTGCAGTGTTAGCGCCAAACATACTGATGGCCGCATCACCAGCAAAACAAAGGACCAGCGCATCTGCCTTGTCAGGTGAGCGTAATCCTCGTTTACGGATGTCATCCTTACTTTCAATCTGAATCTTCCCGTTGGAAGTGAAGAAGTAACGCACAGTAGCCAGCTCTGCCACCAGTTCTTCGTCAGCAGGGATACGGCAGTCACGCGCCTCGAACCATGCTTTGCACTTGTACCAAAGCTCAGCGCGTAGGTTCTTGTAGGTTTGTCCCATTGCAGGAGATTCTGATACGTTGATGCCACGAACAGGTAATCCCAATTCACGCAGTCGGTCAACAACGCCAGCGCCAAGGCCAATCGAGTCAACCAAGATTTCATGTGGGCGTTGGCTTGGAGCAAGCGCTTCCCACTCGGCGACAACTGCACCAGTGAGTTGCATCAAATCCAGATTCTTCCAAGTCTTGATTGGTTCAACTAACGCATTGCCTTGACGCTTGGCGAGTGCAGACCTGTCGCCACCAAAGCGTGCAACGTCCAAACCCCAGACGAGTTTGGCGTGTTGGGATGCCTCTACGTCACGATGTTTGGCAAGCTCAAGCAGTTCCATTGGGATGATGGTGTCATCGTCACTACGTGGGAACTCACCAAGGACGCGAATACGGTAAGCGTTGGATTCCTCGCCGTAACGCGCTTTCATTTCGGCAACGTAGGCTTCACTGACGCGTGGCGAATCAACGCATGACACCTTCATCGTCACCCAGTCATTGGCGAGACGGTTGTGAGTGTCGTAGAAGAAGCCAGATGAGCGCACTGGGTTGCCGAGCAGAATCGTCACAGCGTTGTGGCCTGACATTGAACCAGCAGCAGCCTCGAAGACCTGTTCAGGAATACCTGAAGCCTCATCGCCAATCAGCATCACGTTTTCGCTATGTACACCTTGCAGGGCTTCTGGTTGCTCGGCGCGGGATGTACGTGCTGATACGAAGGCTTCGGTTTGGGCTTCTTTCACCTCAATACGGTCTTGCTTGACTTCAAGCATATCTCGCAATGTCGGTGGTAACTCCTTGACCCAACGCTTTAATTCCGCAAAGAGGGCGTCATATAACTGGCTGGATGTAGGGGCTGTGACCACGACTTTGACTGGGTAGCGCAAAAGCAAATACCAAATGATTGCCCAGCTTGCTCCAGTGGACTTTCCAACGCCATGTCCACTACGGACGCTGATTCGGCGTTCACCCTTGGCGATGTGGTTCAAGAGTTCAATTTGCCACGGGTCAGGTTTCGTGTTCAGCACCTCTTGCACGAAAAGAACAGGATTGTTGCGGTAGCGTGCCGTGAAAGCTACGAAAGGATTGTTGGCAATCTTCTCTTGTTGCTTCTTGGCAGCGTTGTCCACCAGCTCTTGCGTGTCTGGGTGCAGTTTCTTCTTTGGTTCTTTTGGTGTTGATTCTTTAGTCATGCGGGGATTGTGCCACCAAAGAAAGAATCATTTATTCAGCTTCGACGTAATCCTTGCGTTCCCAAGCCTTGCAGGTACGCAAGTTATGGCAGATGAACTCGAACTTATGGCAGTAGCCGCGTCCGCCACCATCAGCATCAAAGCGATCTTGTGGGATGGACTCCATCTCTGCCAGCATCTCAGGCGTGTTGTCAAAGTATTCGCAGTTGGCGCATAGCTGACGTTTGGCTTGGGCTGGTGGTACTTTCCACTCTTTGGCGATTGCTGTCCAGTAGACGGTGTTGCTTCCAGCAGTCTTGTCTGGGCCGAGCATCTGAGTCTTGACTAGCGTGTCGCGCATCTCGGCGTTCGTCTTAGCCGTCAAGCCGTTAATGTCAGCCATCTCAGGCTCGTCGCTCATCTTGATGTCTAGCAGTCCCATAAAACCTTTCAGCGGAATAAGACCGCGATTTACAAGTTGTTGGAATTTTATGGGAAATTTTTTTAAATTTTTTCTGGAGAGTGGTGCTGTGGGGGTGTGGGGGTGTCCACCTGTGCGTGTTTTCGGTAGAAAAATTTTGTAGGTGTGGGGTTGCGTCTGTACAGCCACCCCCGCCGCCCGCCCCTACGGGGGGGGGTCAGAGGCGATCTGTCTGGCACAGTCCTTGCCCAATCTATAACTGAATACTTTATTAGACACGTACTTTATACAATGTCCATTATGTAAAGTTATTTCAGCGTTACCCACAGCCTATACATGGATTGTGTCGCATCGCTACAACAAACCAATGCGACTGTGGATAACTTGAACAACTTAGTTCCGTTCGTCTGTGGATATGTCAGCCTCAATCACCTCGCCATGACGAAGTGCATCAAGCCGCAAGTTAGCTAGATTTACCGTAACGCTTGGCATCTTGTTCTGTGCATACGCAGCAGGATTCCAGCGTTCAGCTACCCACTGGCGCGTTTGGACTCGTAGACGAGCCTTATTTACTTCACTTATATCGGTTTCGTCAGCAATTTCTATCGTTTCTGACACCAAATGGTCAGCCGCTCGTGCGCGCGCGTGCGTGAGGAAGGATTCCTGTTCGGGACGGTCAAGCCATTCGTGCAAGGCTCTCTTGCTTACGCCAAGCTGCATACATATCCGAGCCTCGGACATTCCAGCCTCAAACATATTCCGAAGCTGATCTTTCGGCAATGTGTCCAACATCGCAATGTCGTGTTGTTTCTTTTTGTTACCAGCCATTTAAACGATCTCCAATCAATTATTCATGTAAACACTACTCTAGGTATTAACAGCACATTTAAACAGCTTTAAAGTGCCTTCTGACGCTTTGTAGACGCATACACAGCAGTGTCAAACACCTTAGCCATACGTGAACCCTCTAAAACGCCATCATCACCCCTCATGTCATCCAACCCAGTCTTCCCACCCTCAGGAAACTTCGTAGGCGGTTTATCAAGCCTCACCATCTGCGCCGCTGGATACTGACGCTTCAAGGACATAGTCTCCT
>CALKUJ010000075.1 GCA_937996825.1 uncultured Polynucleobacter sp.
CTGATTATCTTTTGTTGGCTTTACAAAATCCTAAAAGCAGACTTCATGACCTTACGAACCAACAGGGGAACCTCTCCAGCCTTAAACAAGGTGGCCGCGAATGAAAACTGCGTTCTAACCACTGCGCGCTCATGGCTGAATGCCTTGAAGCCATAGTGGCCGTGCGCGTTACCCATGCCGGAGTTGTTGATTCCCCCAAAGGGCAAGTTACCGTGAAGGAACTGGATCAGTGCATGATTCACGCAGGCGCCACCTGAAACTGTCTTGCTCAGGACCTTGTCGATATTTGCGTTACTACGGCTATAGATGTAAAGCGCTAGAGGCTTTTGTCCTTCGTTGATGTGTGCAATCACCTCATCAAGGTTGCTGTAGCCAATCACTGGAAGCAACGGACCAAAAATCTCTTCATCCATGATTCGAGTGTTTTGCGGCACTTGGTCAAGCAAAGTCGGCTGCACGAAGCACTCGTCTTGACTTGAACCACCCCCCGTGAGCACGCGAGCGCCATTGGCCTGCGCATCATCAAGAAGCGTCTTTATTCGCGCGGTGTGACGTGCATTCACGATATGCGCAAGGTGACTGCTGCTTTTTTGCTCACCCAACGTTGCACCATAAGCTTTTGTGAGTTGTTCACGGCAGCATTCAACCCACTTATCCTTGACGCTTTCATGCACGAAAACGTAGTCTGGCGCGATACAGGTTTGACCTGCGTTAGCAAACTTGGCCCACATCACATTGATAGCAGCGAGCTTCAGGTTGGCGGTTTCATCGATGATGGTTGGACTCTTGCCGCCTAACTCCAGGTTAATACTCGTCAAGTTTTTAGCGGCCGCCCCCATGACGTACTTTCCAATGGTTGGGCTACCCGTGAAGAAGATGTGATCAAACGGCAATTCCAATAGGGCCTGAGAAACGTCTGCTTCACCTTCGAAGATTGCCACCTCATCCTCTGTGAAAACTTCACGTACGACTTTGCAGATCAGCGCTGAGAGATGCGGCGTTAATTCAGACGGTTTCACAATAGCCGTGTTACCAGCAGCAATGGCTGAAATCAAAGGGCCTAACGTCAGGTTCACCGGATAATTGAATGGGCCAATGATCAGGCAGCGTCCACGGGGTGAGTATTGAACATGGCTACGCATTCCCAAGGTCAACACGGTCGGCCAAACGCGGGTTGGCTTCATCCATTGTTTGAGATGTCTAATGGCGTCATTGGCTTCCAAGCATACGGGCAAGATCTCTGCGAGGTCTACCTCCCCTTGCGGCTTCTTGAAATCCAAATAAGCAGCGCGATACCAATCCTCTGTATGGGCAATCACAGCGTCACGAAGCTTTCGAATCTTTGCAATACGCTCTTTTGCAGTTGAGCTTCTTAGACGAAGCGCAGTTGCTGCCTGCGAGTCAAAGACTTCTCGTAAAAATGTTTTTTCTAATGTCATTGTTGATGCCTCACTTTGTGCAAGTATTGGGTGAGTGAGGCCGGCTAGATTTTGGATACTAGCTGACTTCCACTAGCCTTCGAATAGACTGAGCCACTTCTTGAAAACTGACCGGTTTGTGTAAAACCTGCACATTCAATTTGGCAAATAGATTGAAGTGAGACGGCGAGGTATCGGCCGTCACAATAAGGGCAGGTATGTCCTCATTGTAGTTTTCTCGAATGATTTGTATCAGCACGTCACCGGTAGTTTGGCTCAATCGGTAATCGCTCAATATGCAATCAATACGGTTGATGCCTTCTAGTTGGGCGTTTAGTTCGGCCTCGAACTCGGACAGCACATAAACATATGCCCCCTCACTGGCGAGTGTTTGTCGGTAAGCATCAATGATGATGGGGTTGTCTTCAATCACGCCGATGTATTTGCCTTGCAGAATGCGATGGGTGTGCAGAGGCTTAAGTGAAGCTTCCGAAACTTCAAGCTTCTCATCTCTTGCTGAAGCTGCGTAAGGCGTTATGACGACGAATTTAGAGCCTTCGCCCAACTTCGAAAGAAGGTGCACATCAGCGCCAATGAGGCTGCACAGCCTCTGAACAATAGATAGCCCAAGGCCAAGACCATCATGCAAAGAGCGGGTTCTATCCGCTCGATAAAACTCACCGAAGATTTTTTGCTGCTCCGAATCATCTACACCACAGCCCGTGTCAACAACTTCAACGGCCAAACATTCGTTTTGCATGAAAAGCTTGACCTCAACAGATCCAGCTTCTGTGTATTGAATAGCGTTCGAGATGAGGTTGCCAACAATTTGCTGCAATAGCAATTTATCTCCAAAAACTTTCAAATCTAAATAGGAAATATTAAATGACAAGCCCTTGTTTTTGCTTCGCGTTTCGTACAAGTCGCGAAGGGTGTTGGCAAGGTCCTGCAACGCAAATAGACGGTTATTGACTGGCGTGACGTGCGCATCCAATTTGCTAATGTTTAACAAAGAGTCAAACATTGAATTGAGCGATTTGACGCTGCTCTTGATCTTGGTCAACAATAACTTGTCTTGCTCTGGAAAATGATCTGCTTTCACGATATCCAAATAAACGTTAACCGCATGCATGGGCTGGCGTAAATCGTGACTGGCCACAGCAATGAATTTTGACTTCGCGATGTTGGCGGCTATGGACTGATCGCGTTCGTTCGCGAG
>CALKUJ010000076.1 GCA_937996825.1 uncultured Polynucleobacter sp.
GCTACATGAGAGCGGCTGAGTATGTTCGGATGAGCGTTGAATACATCCATGGCATCTTGCAACTCCTCGAAAACGGCGAAGATCGACTCTTGATTGCTGTCGAATCCGGCAAGATTCCACTTAACGTTGCCCTCGTGTTGAATTGCAACGCAAAGTGAGCCACTATTTGCAACCAATATTGAGCCACCGGTTTTTAAATAATTTGGCCTAGTCGGTTGTGGATAAGTTTAACTGTTCTGCGTTTTTTGCTCCTTTCCCTTTTGATTTCTTTGACTGTTGAGAGTTCGCTTGGGACTGCTTGAAGCGCCAACTCTCATTGCCGGTTTCAACAATGTGACAGCGATGAGTCAGGCGGTCTAGAAGTGCTGTAGTCATCTTGGCGTCTCCAAACACATTGGCCCATTCAGAGAAGTTCAGGTTGGTTGTGATCACCACGCTGGTTCTCTCATAAAGCTTGGACAGCAAATGAAACAGCAGTGCGCCTCCAGACTGCGTAAACGGCAAGTACCCCATCTCGTCCAGAACAACCAGGTCCACGTACATCAAGCGGTGAGCCAGTTGGCCGTGTTTGCTTTGAGACTTCTCAAGCTCCAGCGCATTTACTAATTCCACCGTTGAGAAGAAGCGAACTCGCTTGCCCTTGGCCCTTACCGCTTGAATGCCAAGGCTTGTTGCAAGGTGCGTTTTGCCAGTGCCAGGGCCGCCCACAAACACCACGTTTTGCGCCGTGTCCATAAACTGTAAATCATGCAGCTGCTTCACAAGTGCTTCGTCCACATGCGCTTGCTCAAACTCAAAGCCCACCAGGTCTCTGTGCGCGGGGAACCTGGCAGCTTTCATTTGATACGCCATCGAGCGAACTTCCCGCTGCGCCGTCTCAGACTTAATGAGCTGGTGCAGCACCACCTCGTGATCTAGCGTCTTCATTCTGGCAGTGCCCAGAATCTCTGGCCAAGCACTGGCCATCCCATGCAAGCTCAAAGACTTGAGTCCATCAATCACATCGCTCATGATCCAACCTCCTGCTCGTTTCTGAGCGCGTCGTAGCGCTCAAGGTTGGCTTGTGCCGGTGTATTTAGATGCAGCGGTGTTTCAATTTGAAGCCGCTCTAGGGTTGGCTCCTTCAATCTGCCCAGCACATTCAGAATGTGCTCAGCGCTCACGCGCCCAGCTTGCAGGGCCAACTCGGTTGCCACCAACACCGCCTCAAGCCCGTGTAAGTTCACGGCCCCCAACACCTGCGCCATCACGCGGTCACCACCGGTGTGTTTGAGCAGTTGGCGCTGCAGCTCTAGCAAGGGAGCGGGCATCTCTTTGAATGGCGCCCCATTGCGCAGGGCACCAGGCTTGCGCTGAATCAGCTCAATATAGTGCTGCCAGTCGTAGATGGTTTGATCACGCTCAAAGCTGCGGGTCAGCCTCACGAGGCTGCCGTCTTGGGCCACCACCAACAAAGTTTCTGGATACACACGCAAGCTCACCATCTGGTTGACCCACTCACACGGTACGCTGTAGCGATTGCGTTGGTACGTGATCAAGGACGTGGAGCTGACCCGCACAGGTTGCTCCACATAGCCGTCAAAGGGTCTCGGGCATGGCATTAACCGAGCAGCTTCGTCTTGCCACACATCGGCAATGGTGAGCTCTGGCCACTGGGGATGGGCCAACTCGCTCCACGAGGTTTTGCATGCAGTTTGAAGCCAATCATTGAGCTCTGCCAAGCTGGCCCAGTGCCGCTCGGCCGCTTCTCTCAGAACGCCCCGGCGCCTGTCTTGTACGTTCTTCTCCACAATGCCTTTCTCCCAACCGGCAGCTCTGTTGCAGAACTCATGCTCAAACAGGTAGTGGCCCGTCATCGCTTCAAAGCGGGCGTTGACGATGCGCTCTTTGCCATGGCCCACTTTGTCGACGGCCGTTCTCATGTTGTCGTAGATGCCGCGCTTTGCTACACCTTCAAAGACAGCAAAGCCCCTTGCATGAGAATCAAACAGCATCTCGTGGGTTTGGGTGAAGTAGGCCACCAGCAAATACGCTCGGCTTGCTGCCAGTTTGATGTGGGCCACATCAAGGCGCCTTCTCAGGCCGCCAATGACCAGGTACTCACAGCTCCAGTCAAACTGGAACGCTTCGCCCAGCTCAAAGTGCATGGGCACAAAGCCTGTACCCCGGGGCTGGCTTTGCTCCTCGCGCCAATCTTTTGCAAAGCGGTAGACGGTTGTGCTGCTGCCCGAGTACCCCATGGCCTGCAGCGCTTCATACAAAGCTTTAACGCCGCGGCGCTCTCGCTTGTTTCGATAGCTGTCGGCTTTGAGCCAATTGCTCAATTGATCCTTGAAGGGATCCAGAACACCGAAGGTCGGCTGACGCTTAGGGTATCTGGGCACCGTAACCTCTGCCTCTTGAAGCCACCGGGTTGCGGTGTTGCGAGAGATGCCAAGTTGACGGCTAGCTTGTCGGATGGAGACCTTGTCGCGAAGGACAAGTCTGCGTAATTTGCTCAAAGTTCCCACGTTGATCACTCCTTGCCCATCCTTGCTCAAAAATTAAGCAGGATAGGCGATTGGGGTGGCTCAAATTTGGATGCAAATTCTCTTCAAAATGGCTCAGTTTTGGATGCCATTCAACAATCTCTCGCCTGCTGTACTTAATCGAACGCCGTGAGCGCTGCGTTCTAACAACCTTACTCCCAGTTGAATCTCTAACTTTGAAATTTGATGACTCACAGCAGAGGCTGTGAGGTGAAGTTCAGCCGCTGCGAGCGCAAAACTTCTTCTTCTTGCGACGGTTTCAAACGCCAACAAATTGGTGATGGGTGGAATTTGGGACATAGGGATAACCCTTTTGTTAGATTACAAAACGTTGTATTCAGCTATGCATTCAGCAACCAAACTTTGTCTAAGTTCTCAAACGGCTACATCAAGAATGCAAGAGTTTTTGCGCAAGGACAAAATTTATTCATGTTGACAAATTACTCAGGTTTAGATCCAGACAATGCTAGCCAAAGCGGTATTGATAATGCTGTATCACCTACATTACGTATTTTATCAGTGGGACTTAATGTTGGATTCTAACATAAACTCAATAAAAAAATATATTCAAATTAAAATTGTTAACAATGAGACTGATTCATAAATTAATTCAAAATACTTTACTGCTAGGCACAGTGATGTTAGCAGTAAGTTGTGAAAAGGTGCTAGATGTGCAACCTTTCAACGCCTTCACTGATGAAAGCGTATTCACCACATCGGAGATCGGAAGAGCAC
>CALKUJ010000077.1 GCA_937996825.1 uncultured Polynucleobacter sp.
ATCTGAAGATCGCTTCCATGGTCAAAATGAAACGCTGGATCCTGTTGGGGGTCATATTCCCGGCGCAATGAATCGTTTCTTTAAAGACAATCTTTCTGCAACGGCATTTAAAACACCAGAGCAGCTCTTCAAAGATTTTATAGATCAACTTGGATCCAGAAAGCCATCTGAAGTGATTCATCAGTGCGGTTCGGGTGTTACTGCCTGCCACAATCTGTTAGCAATGGAAGTTGCTGGGCTAAGGGGCTCTCGTCTTTATGCGGGCAGTTGGAGTGAATGGTGTGCCGATCCTACAAGACCGGTTGCTACTGATTAAATTATTAATGCAGCAGCGATAGCAAGATTACGAATCCTACGCCGCACGCTATCAGAACTGTTTGACGCAATGACTCTGCCCAGTGTGGGCGACGATGCATTTGCGGTATGAGATCACTCACCGCAATGTAGATAAAACTACTAGAAGCCAATACGATGACATAAGGTATCAGGACCTGTGCACTATCTAAAAAGAAATACCCAAGCACTCCACCCAGTACGGCCATCATGCTTGAAATGAAGTTGTAGAGCAAAGCTTTTGCCTTGGTAAAACCAGCATTCAACAAAACAATGAAGTCGCCAACCTCTTGCGGTATCTCATGCAAGGCGATTGCAACAGCAGTCAAAATACCAATTTGCGGATCGACTAAAAATGCTGCGGCAATCAAAATGCCATCAGCAAAATTATGCAAGCCATCGCCCAACAAAATCACCCAGCCACTCTTACCAGCAGACTCAGCGTCATGGCCATGATGATGACCATGTCCATCGTGCTCGTGATGATGACTGTGTCTTAAAAGAGCAGCCTTTTCTAGAATAAAGAAGCCCAACAATCCAGCAAGTAATGCAATAAATAAAGATGGAATATCAGCGCCAGGAGTTGTGAACGCCTCTGGCAAAGAATGTAACAAGGCAGTTGCTAACAGCACGCCAACAGACAAACTCACCATTTTGTTGACCATTCTTGAGAGAACAGTCAGAGATAAGCTTGCTGCGGCAGTGATGCTCAATATCCCAGCCACCGTGGTGGCCAGGATGATCCAAAACAATGTCATACAACCCCTTGTTGCTTAAACCAGGCCAAGCATTTATTCCAACCATCTTTTGCTGGACCTTCACGATAAGTCGGGCGGTAATCAGCATGGAAAGCATGCGGAGCATCTGGATAAATTTCAAAACGAGATGCTTGCGCAGCTTTGTTATTTTTAGCAGCAGCCAAGGCTTGCTTCATTTGATCAACGCTTTCCAAAGGAATACCTGTGTCAGCTGCTCCATACAAACCAAGCACTGGAGATTTCATTTGAGCAGCAAGATCAACAGGGTGCAATGGATTATTAGGCGTCTTATCACCAATCACTCGACCATACCAAGCAACACCTGCTCGGATTTGCGGAATTTGTGCACACGCTAACCAAGTGATGCGACCACCCCAACAAAAACCAGTGATGGCCACTTTTTGCGTGTTGCCACCGTTCTTGCCTGCCCACTGCACGCAAGCGTCTAAATCGCCCATCACTTGTGCGTCTGGCACTTTGGCAATGATTTCAGACTGCAGCTTGGCAATTTCGCCATACATGCTGGGGTCGCCTTGTCGCACGAACAACTCAGGGGCAATGGCCAAGTAGCCAGCCTTGGCAAAGCGACGTGTGACATCTGCGATGTATTCATGCACACCAAAAATTTCTGATATCACCAACACCACGGGTAAGTTGGTTTTACCAGCAGGCATGGAGCGGTAGGCGGGCATTTTGAAACCATTGACATCGATGGTCACTTCCCCATCTTGCAAACCCTCACTCGAGGTTTTGATGGCGGTTTGAGCCATCAACGGTAAAGCTGAGGCAGCATAGCCAATGCCAAGCGCTGTTTGCAGGGCCAATCGGCGTGTGGGTGCCGACACTTCACCCTCGCGGGCATCGAGCAGGGCTTGGGTGTCTTGAATCAGGTTGTGTTGCATGCGAACTCCAGCAGTGTTGGGTAAAAGGGGCACGATAACTCTTTTGGAGTCACCAAACACGCAGTAGGCGTTTGGGAACTTTGAGAGATTCGTGGCACATTTTGTCATCGCCGCGGTTCATTTGCATATAGGCGATGTTGCGAAAGTAGCTGATCTCTTTGATTTGCGCTTTGTTCACGATGGCGTCTTTGCGCAATTCGCCATCCAGACAAACGGGGCAACCCAATATATTCCACCAAGTGCGGTCTGCGCCGTATTGTTTTTTCACCGCTTGATCGACAGCTGCCAGCTCTTTGGCGCAAGTTTGTGCATGTGCAGTCGTGTAACTCAGCACGCTCAAAAGCAGTACTGCTAACAGTTTTGTCAATTCAAAGCGACGCATGTTGACCCAGAGGCGCAGCGAAGTCAAGCGGGGTTTTTCAACCATGCGTTGATGGTTTGCAAAGCAGAAGCATTCAACGCCCCACTGGCGGCTTGCAAGCGCAAGCGCTCCATGACGGTTTGAATACGCAATTGCAGCAGTGCCAATTCTGCTTGCGCAGCATCGTGCTCAGCCCCTAGCCATTCATTGGTGCTGCGTGAGCCAATACGGTGTGCGTTGCGGGTCGCAGTGACCCGCGATTGACTGGCTTTGAGTGACTGTTCCAACGCGGTCAGTCGGGCGGGGGCCGTTGCGAGGTTTTGCCACGCATCGCGCACGGATTGTTCAATTTGCAGCTGCACCACTTCTTCGTCAAAGCGGAGTTTTTCAACTTGCTTCAAAGCTTCTTGTTCACGCGCACGCACCATGCCACCTGTATCCAGCGGCGCTTGGAGTTGCACCCCCACCATGTAGTTGACCATCTGGTTGCTGCTGATGCCAAATTTT
>CALKUJ010000078.1 GCA_937996825.1 uncultured Polynucleobacter sp.
ACGTGATTTGTTTTCAGAGTTATCTGATGGAGTTACTTCCCTCAAAAAAGAGAGGGCGGGGAAGCTAACGCTTAAAGAATATAAAGTAGCTATCAAACCAAGTCCAAAGATCACAGTTAATGAACTGACTGCTCTTCGAGAAAAACTAGGTTTATCTCGTCCGGTGTTTGCTAACTTCATTCGCACCAATCCACGAACCGTTGAGAATTGGGAGCAAGGTCGCGCCAAACCAAATGCTCAAGCTGCATTGATCATTAAATTAGTTTCTAAATATCCACAAACCTTTGAGATGCTGGCAAGTATTTAATTTGCTTGCCACTCTGGACTGATTCTGGGGCCTTCGGTGGTCTGCCAGTCAGCACTGATGCCAATACCGGCGACGGCCACCAACTCTTCACCAATGTACAACAGGGGTACATCACGTTGCCATGGTGGAATCGCGGCTTCTTGGTAAAGATTTTTCAGGCTTCTTCTTGGTCTTTTTAAATCCACTTTGAACTTTTCACCACCTTCTCTTGCCATGGTGTTGATGAGGCCTTTTTTCTTGGCCTTTTCAAAACGATCTTTGGCGATGCCAGGCTTTTTACTGTTCGTCGGAATTTTCTTAAATACCCACTCCCCCATCACTTCTGACGAGTTAGCATCTTGAGTGATCGTTAAGTGGCCACGCCACAAACGAATCACTTGCTGATCATGGTCCCACTGCAATTTTGAGTCAGGTCTTGTTTGTTGTAACTCAGACCACCATGCTGTTAAGCGCTCTTCACTTGGGTAAGCCAAACCGTTTTTAGATAACCAACGCCTGAGTGCATTACTCGCTCTCGCTTGACTGGTTTTATAGAGTCTGATGAGATTGGTTTTTGAAAGCCCTTCTTTGGCTTCAATCAATCCCAAATCAATGTCTGCCAATTGATTCAATAGCTCTTGAGCCTCACCTAAATGTTTGGCACTTCTGGATAAGTTTTCAATGGCGCCCACTTGGAATTTTTCTAAAGTCGGCAAGATTGATTTTCTGATGGCATTGCGTCGATAAGATTCATCTTGATTGCTGGGGTCTTCAATCCATGTCAACTGATGTTCTTTGGCATAGATCTCTAGATCTTTGCGGCGCATGTTTAGAAAAGGACGCCACAAGTGAATCAGTTCTTTTGACTTGACCTGCGGCATGGCTGAAAGCCCTGGCAAGCCAGCACCGCGCATCAACTGAATCAAAACAGTTTCCGCTTGGTCATCCAAATGATGGGCAAGTAGCAAATCCTGAATCTTGTGCGCTTGGCACATCTGAGTTAATGCCTCATAGCGCAAGTTTCTGGCTTGAGACTCAATATTGGATGCTTTGTTAAGTTTGACGTTTCTGGTGTCAAAGTGACAACCGAGTTTCTTGGCCACTGCTTGGCAGTGAGCTTGCCATTGGTCTGCTTCTTTTTGAATACCGTGATGCACATGAAAGGCATGCACATTTTTTTTGCCATGGGCTTTGATGGTGGCGTGAAGTAATACTGTTGAATCAAGTCCACCACTGAAAGCCACCGCCAGTTGTGCGGGCGGTGTTTTTGTTCCAGTGGGTTTACTTGTCTTTGCTGCTGTCTTTGAACTTGCCATAGCTCATCAAGCGCTCGTGACGACGTTCAAGCAACTCATCCACACCCATGCTTTGGAATTGGCGCAAAGAATCAGCCAAGGCACGCTTCAATAATGCAGCCATGCCAGCGTGATCGCGGTGAGCACCACCCAAAGGTTCGCTGACAATCTTGTCAATCAAGCCCAAAGCTTTTAAACGAAGTGCTGTCAAAGCCAGTTGCTCAGCAGCTTCCGGTGCTTTTTCTGCGGTCTTCCAAAGAATCGATGCACAACCCTCTGGCGAGATCACTGAGTAAGTAGCAAATTGCAACATTTGCACCACGTCACCCATCGCAATCGCTAGAGCACCACCTGAACCACCCTCACCAATGATGGTGGAGATGATAGGTACTCTGAGTTCTGCTTGAACAAATAAGTTATGGCCAATTGCTTCTGATTGATTGCGCTCTTCAGCGTCAATGCCTGGGAATGCACCCGGTGTATCCACAAATGTGAAAACTGGCACATTGAATTTTTCTGCTAAACGCATCAAGCGTTTTGCTTTTCTGTAACCCTCTGGACGACTCATACCGAAGTTACGCAAAGCACGCTCTTTGGTGTCGCGACCTTTTTGGTGACCGATCACCATACAAGGCATGCCATTGAATCTGGCCAAACCACCAATGATGGATTGATCATCAGCAAAATTTCTGTCGCCATGCAACTCATGGAAGTCAGTGAAGATATTGTTCACATAATCCATGGTGTAAGGACGCTGTGGATGACGCGCAATTTGCGCGACTTGCCATGGAGTTAAGCGGGTATAGAGGTCTTTTGTGAGCAGTTGGCTTTTTTCAGAAAGCTTGCTGATTTCTTCAGAAATATCGACTGCAGACTCATCTTGAACAAAACGTAATTCTTCAATTTTTTGCTCGAGTTCAGCGATTGGCTGCTCGAATTCAAGGAAAGTGATTTTCATGGGCTCTATTCTAATAGCTTGCGGCTTAGATGCCTAATTTTATGAATATTTATTACAAATCAATGACTTGTATTGGTTTTAATGTATCAAATGTCCATCTTTGGGATGCTTACCAACTTGCAGGTCTGCGTAAATTTGAATTTGGAATACTCTCCGGCAATTGAGATGATTCAATATGAACAATACTCAGAGTCTTCTTCCAATCAGAGTTTTTTGCTAAATCGTTTGAGATGTGACGATGATCAACGCTAGCGATTGGTGCAACCACCCCGATACGTAAGCTTGGATGGTGGGTCTTAACCGCTGAAAGAGCACCCTCAAGATCTGAGTCATTGCTGCAGATTACTGCTTGATCGTATGCTTGAGTCCATGCACCTGTAATCAGATCAGAAGCTAGATTTACATCAGTTTTCTTTTCATTGAAATCATAAACTTGAACAGTTTCCAAATGCGGAGCTTCAGGAATTGATCTTACTAACCGTTGATGTG
>CALKUJ010000079.1 GCA_937996825.1 uncultured Polynucleobacter sp.
TTCAACAGCTTTTAGTGGCGAATTGCTGCGATTTGCATCGCGCGCATCCCGTTCACGTAAATCCTGCAAAAGGATTTGAATATTAGCAGAAAAGCCCTTAGCTATCAATTGTTTATAGCGTCTCTCGGCTCTAGCTTCAGCACTGGCAGTTAAAAAGACTTTGGTCACTGCATCCGTGAAAATCACGCTGGCCATGTCCCTACCATCGGCGACCAAACCGGGTTTTTGCCGAAAAGCTCGCTGTCTGGAAATCAAAGCATTTCTGACTCCGGTATGAACAGCTACTTCAGAGGCACGCTTTCCCATCTCTTCCTGGCGTATTTGATCGGTGACATCTTCACCGCCTAGAAACACCCTATCTCCTTGAAAATTAACATTTAAATTTTCAGCAATGGGGATTAAGTCAGGCTCAGAGGACGTTGAAATACCCGCCTTAAAACTCGCCAAACCAACCAAACGGTAAAGTGCGCCACTGTCCAAATAGTGATATCCCAAGCGCTCAGCCACCAATTGAGCGACCGTTCCCTTGCCGGAGGCAGTCGGTCCATCGATGGCAATCACGGGGATCAAAGCATGGGTGTTTTGGGTCATTTTTTGATGTTTTTAAGATTTTTAGACCTGATGAAGGGCTTCTGATGAGTATAAATATTTCTTAATGTGAAATGATCAATGCTGTAATTTAGCCACAAAATCAGCGATTGATAGGCAAGAAGTGAGTCCTGGGGATTCCATGCCAAGTAAATTGATCAATCCTGGCACACCATGCTCCTTCTCGGTTTGAATCAAAAAGTCAGCTGATGGATCTTGGGGGCCGCTGATTTTTGGACGAATACCTGTGTAAGAAGGATTCACTTCCTTGTTCAACACTGCGGGATAGTAACGTGCGACAGCATCAATGAAACGTTGGCGACGAGAATCATCAAAGGCATAGTCAATAGAATTGATCCATTCAATATCAGGACCAAATCGAACTTGTCCACCCATATCTAAAGTGACATGAACACCCAAGTAACCATGACCCGCGACTGGATAAATCAAATGCTTGAATGGGCTCTTGCCACTCATCGTGAAGTAATGACCAATCGCATAGTAAGGCTTAGGAATGACTGACTCTTTGATTCCTTCAATAGATCTTGCGACGTCGCAAGCATACAAACCTGCAGCATTAATAACAGTTTTAGCCAATATCAAACTTTGATCAGCATCATCCAGTTGAATTTGGATGCCATTGGATACAGAGCGACCAGAAACGACCGGTGAATTAACAATGAAATTTCCGCCAGCATTTTCAAAATCACCCAAAAGTGACAACATCAAAGCATGGCTGTCGATGATGCCTGAGCTTGGTGAAAAAACGGCTCCATAGGCATGAACCTCTGGCTCTAATTCCTTTAACTCTGATTGACTGATCTTTCTCAAATCATCTACGCCATTGGCTCGAGCAGATTCAATATAAGCATCCAATTTATTCAATTCATCTTCTTGGGTGGCCACAATGAGTTTGCCAATTTGTTGATGAGGAATTGATCTTTCTTTGGCATAGGCATACAACATCTGCTTACCTTGCACACAATGCAGTGCTTTTAAAGAGCCCGCTGGGTAATAAATACCGGCATGAATCACCTCAGAATTTCTAGAGCTCGTTTCCATCCCAAAAGCATCATTTCTTTCCAAAAGAATGACGTCACGTCCTTCAAGCTGAAGTTTTCTGGCCACAGCCAGACCAATCACTCCAGCACCAATAACGATGACATCGCATTCAAAGTCATGTTCGGTTTTCATGATGGATTTAATTAAACTGATTTAGCAATTTGAGAAAATTCTTTGAAGTACTCAGGGAATGTTTTTGCCACACAAGCGGGATCATTGATCCTTATTTTTAGTGGGCCCAAAGCCGCCAAAGAAAAACACATCGCCATACGATGATCATCGTAAGTGTCGATGCCCTGAACTGGAGATTGCCAGTGTTTTGGTGGTGTGATTTGAATATGATCATCACCGGCTTCAACAATCGCGCCAACCTTTCTTAACTCTTTAGCCATCGCAGCAATGCGATCTGTTTCTTTCACCTTCCAACTAGCAATGCCCGTTAACTTGGTAGCTCCCTCAGCAAAGAGAGCCGCCACAGCCAGAGTCATCGCAGCATCAGGAATGGCCAAACAATTGAGTTCAATCCCCTGCAATTTGCCACTAGGGGTATCAACACCTCTGACTTCAATCCAATCATCGCCGGCCATCACATTAGCCCCCATTTGATTGAGGGCATCAGCAAAAGCCACATCTCCCTGAATACTATTTCTACCAACACCAGTAACCCTCACCGGACCTTGAGAAATCGCACCAGCTGCCAAAAAATAAGAGGCTGATGAGGCATCACCTTCAACGTACAGTGTGCCTGGACTGCTGTACGGCTGACCTTGGTTGGCTGGAATATAGAATCTCTGCCAGTTGTCATTGCGCACATCCACACCAAATCGTTTCATCAATTTCAAAGTGATGTCGATATAAGGTTTTGAGATCAACTCTCCAATCACCTCGATACAAATTTCATTCTTGGCCACCAAGGGCAATGACATCAACAAGGCCGTTAAGAACTGACTTGAAACATCACCACGGACTTTGATCAATTCATTGGTCCGAATCATTCCTTTGCTGATCTTCAGTGGCGGATAACCTTCTTGTTGCTCGTAAGCAACTTGAGCACCCACCATGCGCAAACCATCGACCAAATCACCAATTGGTCTCTCATGCATGCGCGGGACACCATGCAAACGATAGTCACCACCCAAAATAGCCAATGCTGCAGTCAAAGGTCGAATCGCAGTACCGGCGTTCCCCATGAATAAATCAGCTTGTTGATTAGGTAAACGACCTGCGCAGCCTTGAACCACACAATCACCATCGGTTTCATCGATCTTAATGCCCAAAGTCTTGAGTGCAGCCCGCATAACTTGTGTGTCATCAGCATCCAACAAACCCTTGAGTGTTGTCGTGCCTTTTGCAAGAGCTGATAAAAGTAAAACACGATTAGAAATACTTTTTGAACCGGGTAAAGCAACTTCTCCTGCAGCTTTGATGTATGGTCCTAATTCAATAAATTCAATTACCCCAGAACTCATCAACGACCTTCCCATTTTTGACGTTCAGCACTCGCGCGCGTGAAAGCCTTTAACAAAGCGTCGCCATCTTCTTTGGCAATCATATCCCTGAGTTGCTTGGTGAGATTCAAGTACTGATCCATCTCTTTTAAAAGAGCTGTTTTATTGGCCAAACTGATGTCTCGCCACATTTCAGGACTAGATGCAGCAATTCTTGTGAAATCTCTGAACCCAGCACCAGCATGACCTAATTTGACATTCGCGTCCTCTGCATTAGCTACTTGCAGCATCAAAGCAAAAGACAAGACATGTGGCAAATGAGAGATGGCGGCGAATACAGCATCATGCTGAATAGAAGACATACGATGAGTGTTGGCACCTGTGCTCAACCAAAAATCATTGATAGCTTCTACAGCCGCTGGTGCATTTTCTTGCAATGGGCAAATGATGACTTCTTTACCTTGATACAAATCTGCTTTGGCCGCACTTGCACCATGTTGCGCTCCACCAGCGATTGGATGTGCCGGAATAAATTGCGCCACCTTGTCACCCAAAGCGGTTTTAGCCGCCATGATCACATCATTCTTCGTGCTACCAGCATCAGTGATCAAAGCATTTTGTTTTAGGTGTGGCTCAATGGCATGAAGAATGCTAAAAGTTTGCGCAACAGGCACGCACACCACAATCACATCTGATTCTTTGGCGCATTGCTCAAGACTCACCGCTTGATCAATGGCACCCATCTTGATAGCTTCATTCAAATTGGCTTCTGAACGACCAACGCCCAAAACCTTATCAAAGGTTTTGGCTTGTTTGTGGGCCAAACCAATCGAGGCACCAATCAAACCAACACCAACGATGCCCAAGGTCAAAGGTTTTGCTACTGAAGTATTTTGAGCCATGATCATCGCCCAAGGATTTTCTTAAGAGCATCAATGAAAACCTGATTTTCTTCAGGTAGGCCAATAGAGATGCGCAACCACTGAGGCAAACCATAGTTACCAACTGGGCGAACAATCACACCCGCTTTTAAAAGCTCTAAATTGACTTTGGCTCCAGCATTCGGCTCATCACCCACCTTCACCAATACAAAATTACCTGATGATGGAATGTATGACAAACCCATCGAGTCAAAGGCCTTGGTCAACTGCGCATAACCTGCGCAATTGAGGTCGTAGCATTTCTTCAAAAAAGCACTGTCAGCCAATGCAGCAATTGCAGCGGCCTGAGCCAAACTATTGACGTTGAACGGCTGACGAATTCGATTCAATAAATCAGTGATGTTGTTTTGCGCAATGCCATAGCCGATTCTCAAACCAGCCAAACCATATGCCTTCGAAAAGCTTCTTGAAACAATCACATTTGGGTATTTTCTGACCCAAGCAATCGCGTCATATTGCTGTTCTGGAGTTAAAAATTCGTTATAAGCCTCATCTATAACAACCACTATGTGGCTTGGCACTTTTTCTAAAAATGCTTCGATTTCTGAAGCTTTTAAAAATGTTCCCGTTGGATTATTTGGGTTTGCGACAAACACCAAACGAGTTTTGCTTGTGATTGCGCGAAGCATGGCTGGTAGGTCATGACCAAAATCAGCTGTAGCAGGAACTTCAACTGCTTTAGCACCAACTGCTTGAGTTGCCAGAGGATAAACGGCAAAAGCATGTTTTGAGAAAACAACCTCATCACCCTCTTGCGCAACAGCTCTGGCAGTCAATTCCAAAATATCATTACTGCCATTACCTAAAGTGATCCAATCAACGGACACATTGAGTTTTTTTGCCAAGGCATTTTTTAATTCGAAGCCATTGGAATCTGGATAACGACCCAAATCTTCAGCCGCTTTTGCCATGGCTTTTTTTGCAGACTCAGGCATGCCCAATGGATTTTCATTGGAGGCTAATTTAACAATCTTGCTTTCATCAAGACCGAATTCACGAGCAACCTCACTGATGGGCTTACCACCAACATAAGGAGCGATGTCTCTGACGTGTTGAAGTCCAATCAATTGCTCGGCGTTTTGTCCAACGTCGTTGGCCATGATCAATCTCTCTTAATTAATGACTGCGTGGGTATGAACCTAGATTTTTGAAAAAAGCTGCTTCAGCTTGCAACTCGGATAATGCTGCAGCAACCTTTGGATCATTGGCGTGACCATCCATATCGATGTAGAAGAAATACTCCCAAGTGCCACGTCTAGCTGGACGTGACTCTAGGCGGTTCATCGAAACACCATGTTTGGCCATAGGAGCTAGTAACTGGTGCACAGCTCCAGGCTTGTTGTTGACAGAGAGAATCACGGAAGTTTGATCCTTGCCTGATGGCTGACATGAGCCGTGACTCACAATCACAAAACGTGTCCGGTTATGCGGATCATCCTGAATCTGACTTTGAACTGCTTGCAAGCCATACTCTTGTTGTGCTGAATCACCTGCAATAGCAGCAACCGTTGCATCTTGCGACGCCAGCTTTGCTGCCTCTCCATTACTGCTCATCGCTTGACGATCTAATTTAGGAGCATTACTTGATAACCAGCGCTGGCACTGTGCCAAAGCTTGGGGATGTGCCATCACACGAGTGACACCGTCCAAAGTTCCTGACTTGGTCAATAAATGATGTTTGATGGCCAAAGCCACTTCACCAGTGATCTTCAAATCAGTATCTAACAATAAATCCAAAGTTCTTGAAACGGCGCCCTCGGATGAATTTTCAACAGGTGCCACTCCAAAATCAGCTGCTCCAGCATCTACAGCGCGAAACACCTCATCAATACTTGAGCAAGGAACCTTGCTGATAGATTGTCCAAATTGAGCAAACGCTGCTTGCTCTGAAAAAGTACCTGCTGGACCTAAATAGGCGACTTTTACCGGCGCCTCTAATGCGCGGCAGGCAGACATGATTTCTCGCCAAATATAGGTGATGCCATCAGCAGCCAAAGGACTTTTATTTTTTGCAATCAATCCATCGATGACCTGACGCTCGCGCTCTGGACGAAAAACTGGAGCGTTCACATCGTGTTTGATTTTGCCAACGGCTTGCGCAGCTTTGGCGCGAGCTGCCAGCAACTCTAAAAGTTGTTGGTCAATGGAGTCAATCTGAGCGCGTAAAGGGGCTAAATCTTTATCATCAGCAGCCACGTTCAAACTCCTTCATGTACTCAACCAATGCCTGTACACCAGCCATTGGCATAGCGTTGTAAATACTGGCGCGCATTCCGCCAACACTCTTGTGACCTTTGATATTCATCAAACCTTGCTTAGCAGCACCTTCCACAAAAGCGTCATTTAACTTCTCATCCTTCAAATAAAAAGTCACATTCATGCGCGAACGACAGCTTGTATCCACTTTAGATGTGAACAAACTGCTTGAATCAATCGTACTGTAGAGCAAATTTGATTTTGCAATATTTTGCTTTTCCATGGCAGCCACACCACCTTGGCGCTTTAACCATTTGAACACCAAACCAGCCAAATAAATACTATAAGTTGGCGGCGTATTGAGCATTGAGTCATTTTCAGCCTGCTTGGCCCAGTCCCACACCATTGGTGTAATTGGCATGGCATGACCCAATAAATCCTTGCGCACAATCACGATGCTCAAGCCAGCGGGGCCAATGTTTTTTTGCGCACCGCCAAACAAAACACCAAAATCATTGATGTCAAAAACTCTAGACAATATATTGCTCGAAACATCCGCCACCAATGGCTTACTCACTTTAGGTACGTGCTGAAACTCCACACCACCAACAGTTTCGTTAGAGCAAATGTGAACATAGGCGGCGTCATCTGATAGCTGCCAATCTTTTTGATCAGGAATACTTGTGAAGCCATTATTAGCACTTGAAGCTGCGATATGAGCTTGACCATATTTAGCAGCTTCTTTGACAGATTTTTCTGTCCAAATACCAGTCACAACGAAATCTGCCTTAGGGCCATTTTTTGCCAATGGCATCAAGTTCATTGGAATCGCTGCGTTCTCACCGATTGCACCACCTTGCAAAAACAAGACAGCGTAGTTATCAGGGATGTTCATTAACTCGCGAAGATCTGACAAAGTCTCTTCATAACAAGCCATGAATGGCTTGCCACGATGACTGACTTCCATCACACCCATGCCCAAACCATTCCAGTTGAGCATTTCATCAGCGGCCTGTTTTAAAACTTCTTCAGGAAGCGTTGCTGGCCCTGGTGCGAAGTTAAAAACGCGGCGATCAAACATTCTCCGGCTCCCCGCCCTCATCTCCTTGAGTTGCAGCGCCGTCAATTGTTCCATCAGCTAGTTCATCACCATCATCGCCATCATCATCGCTTTCAGCAATGCGCTGTAAACCTGATAATTGAGTGCCTTCATCGACGTTGATCAATGTCACGCCTTGAGTCGCACGACCCATTTCACGAATCTCAGCAACGCGCGTACGAACCAAGACACCACCGGTTGTGATCAACATGATTTGATCTTGCTCTGAGACTAAAACAGCAGCAACTACCTTACCGTTACGCTCACTTGTTTGAATCGCAATCATGCCTTTGGTACCGCGACCATGTCGGGTGTACTCTGCGATTGGTGTGCGCTTACCGTAGC
>CALKUJ010000080.1 GCA_937996825.1 uncultured Polynucleobacter sp.
GGCCAAGGCTAGTACATTTGGAAAGTCAGGCATGTCCACTGAAATACACAAAGCATTTTGTACTTTGGCTTCCTTCATGCGCGCCAAAATACCCGGCAAGTTTTCCTTGAACTCCGGGAAGTCTAAGTGGCAATGAGAATCAACGAACATATGGTGAGAACTTCCAATTAATCTTTAAATCAATCTTTAAATATCTCTTGATAACGAATCAAGAGAGCTTCAATTTGAACCCGATTTGCCAAAGCGTGCAGCTCATGGCGTCTAGCGTTCAAAAGGACTTTCCAATAATCTGACAGCTTGTAACTTCTAGCAGTTTTAGAACATGCCTCTAAGGATGCACGCCTAGATGGGTAATAACGAATCTGCCCTGCATTTTGTTGACTCATCAAATCAGCAGTCCAGCGCTCCAGTGTCACCAATAGCTCAGACATTGGGGCTTTGTGGATCAATTCAGCAGTTTGTAGCCAATTGATTTGTGAGCCTTCTCCCAAAGCTTTGAGCAACGGCTCAGCAACTTCTTGAGCTGACTCCCCTGCTCCAGATAAACCCAATAAACGATCTCTGGCATCCATGACCGCCCCACCAGATTCACTCAACACTTTTTCAATCTCTGCTTGACCGATTTTGATGCCAGCGGCCGCCACTTCTGAGCTCAACCAAGTCAAAGACACTTCTGCCGTTGGCCTACCCAAAGCAAGAAGTCGACAACGAGAGCGAATCGTTGGCATGATGCGATCCAAGCGATCGCTGACCAAAATAAACAAGGTGCTCTCAGGCGGTTCTTCAAGAGTTTTTAACAAGGTGTTGGCAGAGACTGGATTCAAGGTTTCAACAGGGTTGATCAAAACCACTCTTTGTACACCCCGATGAGGTGCAGTGGTAATGCCATCCAAAGCTTCTCTGATTTGCTCAACTTTGATCACGGAGCTCAGCTTTTTATCGGCTTTCTCAGTGTCGTCTTCAAGCTTTTTCCTACCTTTTTTGGGCTTGTCATCTGCTCCATCATCCCCTGCCATTTCTTCATGAGGCAGCAAATGAGCTTGGTTCTCAGGAACAATGCCCAAAAAGTCAGGGTGATTGCCTGTATCAAACCAATGACAAGCTTCACACTGACAACAAGGTTTTTCGGTTTGCGTGGTTTCGCAGATCAAGGCTTTGGCCAAATGAAGGGCAAAATCCATTTTTCCAATCCCAGTTTGACCATGCAACAAAATGGCATGTGGCATGTTGGTCAGATTCAACTCCGACCATGCTTGCTCAAACCACGGGTACAGGGATTGCTTCATAGACAATGATTATATGAGGCGTTATAGTTAAAATTAATGATAAATAAATCAATATTAATCATATATTTGCAATGGCTTCTTGAAGTATCTTCCAGATAACTTCTTTGCTTTGATTGGCGTCAATGAGATGAAATCTAGCCGCATCATCCTTAGCGCGGCGCAAGTATTCGAGTCTGACTTTCTCAAAAAAGTCGGTATTGAGTTGCTCAAATTTATCAGGGTCGCGAGCTGCGCTGCGACGGGACTCTGCCGTTTGGCTGGGTAAATCAAATAAGAACGTCAGGTCTGGTTGCAAGACATAACGCTTCCCTGCCCCGTCTTGGGACAAACGCATCTGAACCCAAACCTCGAGTTCATAAAGCTTGGCCAAATCCAAACCACGTCCGCCACCTTGGTAGGCAAAACTAGCATCTGTAAAACGATCGGAGATCACAATCTTGCCTGCGGCCAAAGCAGGTTCAATCACCGTGGCCAAATGCTCCCTTCGGGCTGCAAACATCAATAAAGCCTCTGTCTCAAGGTGCATGGGGTGATGCAGCAGAATCTCACGCAATTTTTCACCCAAGGCGGTACCGCCCGGCTCCCGGGTCAGGACAATCTCTTTCTGGGGGTATTTTTGGCCTAATCCTTCAGCAAATGCCTGAATGTGGGTGCTTTTTCCAGCACCATCAATGCCTTCAAAGGAGATGAATAAGCCTGGCGCATTATTGGAATGAGTGAAAAGAGACATGGGTCAATATAGGTTTGGTGTTTACTTTTTTAACTGATACTTTCTAACAGCTTCATTATGCGCTACCAAGGTCTCTGAAAAAGCGCTTCTGCCATCTCCCTTAGCAACGAAGTAAATGGCCTTTGAACTGCTGGGCTGGGCAGCTGCCAATAAAGAATTCTTGCCAGGTATGGCAATTGGCGTGGGCGGCAAACCATAACGCGTATAGGAGTTGTAGGGACCGTCTTGTAACAGGTCTTTTTTTCTCAAATTGCCATCAAAGGACGACCCCAAGCCATAAATGATGGTGGGGTCTGTTTGAAGCTTCATGCCTATTTTCATGCGGTTATTGAAAACCGCCGACACCAAACCACGATCATCTGGGTGTCCAGTTTCCTTTTCAATGATGGAGGCCAGTTTCAAGAGATCGTAAGGTGATTTGATGGGAGATCCCTCGTGGCGCTTGCTCCATGAATCATTGAGATGATTCTGCATCGCTCGGTATGCTTTTTGATAGATCATCACATCTGTGTCGCCAGGTTCATACACGTAGGTATCGGGGAAGAACAAGCCCTCAGGATGAGCTTCTTTAGCCTCTAACTTGCCCAGTAACTGTTTGCTCGACCATCCCTTGGCCTCTTTCTTTAACTCAGGCTGAGCATCAATCGCGGCTTTGAATTGAGCAAATGTCCAACCTTCGACCAAAGTCACGCTGAGTTTGACGCTATCGCCTCGAGCCATTTGAGATAGCACGGAAGCCAAGCTGGCTCCCTTGGGAAAATCATAAACACCCGCTTTTAAATTCTTTGCCAAGAACAATGATCGGGCCACTAATTGAACTCTCCAAACTGATACATCAAGACCTTGGGCGGCCATTTGATTAGCCACACTCGATACATTTGATTTTGGATTAATCTTTACCCGGAGGACGTTCTGAGCATTGTTTTGGGTTGTAACGGGCGCATCTTTGGGAACTGCTGATGCCATGAAAGCCACATAAGCAATCATGAGTGCTATGACCAATCCAAGTGCCAGGACTAGCTTGAGTAAAAACTTAATAAAATTAGGTATATAAACAAAGTTCATAGGGCACTATGATAAAAGCTTATTGATAAATACAAATAAAAAACCAGAATATGTCGCACTCAAACAATAACAACTCGAATACCTGCTTCACCCCCCTCAATGACTGGTCTTGTATCAGTGTGATTGGCCCGGACGCTGTTGATTTTTTACAAAACCAACTGACTAACAGTGTGAAATCAATCGCGAACACCCCGGCGGCATCGATTGCACTTCCTCACCAGCAGAATCGCTTTGCGGGCTATTGCTCCGCCAAGGGTCGTTTAATGGCCAATTTTTGGATCATGCGCCAAGACAGCCCTGTGAATAATGAGAGCAATGAGTCGCAGCCAGCGTTTTATTTATTCATCTCAAAAGACTTGGCCGCCTCTTTGGCCAAACGCTTGAGCATGTTTGTCTTGCGCTCCAAGGTCAAAGTACTTGATTTAACAGAGTCGATGACTGTCTATGGTTACGCAACAGAATCAAACGCGTCGACTGAAGAGTTCAAAAAAATGACCAGCATGGTGGGCGTCCTCACCGCAGAACTCACTGCCGTGAACATCAATCAAGTACAGACCAAGCGATATCTGATGGCTGCCCCGAAAAATCAAGTCATGGGTGATGGTCTTGATGAGGCTCTTCAAGCTTGGAATTGGCTGGAGATCCAAAGTGCCATCCCACGAATCACTCAAGCCACTTTTGAACAATTTGTGCCACAAATGATCAATATGGAATCTTTGAAAGGCATTGATTTTCAGAAAGGCTGTTACCCAGGTCAAGAAGTTGTGGCAAGAAGCCAGTACCGCGGCACGATCAAACGTCGCTTACAAGTAGCGCATCTCAATCATCAGGCCAACATATTGCCTGGCACTGAAATCTTCCACAGTGATGATCCATCACAACCCTGTGGCATGGTGATCTTGGCTGCTCCGCATCCCCTTGTTTCTGACCGTTTTGATGTCCAAGTTGAATGTAAATTAGAGGCTCTTCAAACAGGATCAGTGCACCTAGGTTCTGCAACAGGCCCTGCCTTGAGCTTCTCAGCATTACCCTATCCTTTGATTGACATCTGATTAAAGCCAAATACACATCGAAAACCACAGCATGTGCTTAGTTCTGACCTCATGGCAATCTCACCCAGACTACCCTTTGGTGGTCTTAGCGAATCGTGATGAGTTCCATGAGCGTGCCACTGATGCCATGCACTGGTGGAACGATCATCCGCACATTTTGGCTGGACGAGATCTCGCTGATGTCAAAGGTCAGGCCGGCACATGGATGGGATTGAGTAAAACTGGTCGCTTTGCGGCTCTCACCAATGTTCGTGCCCCGAGCGAGAAAAATCCTGATACACCAACTCGTGGAGAAATCACCGCCAGCTTTTTAAAAAGTGATCAAGCACCTGAGCAGTTCATCACGACTCAAGGCTCGAGCTTTGGTCGTTATAACGGCTTCAATTTACTAGCGACTGATTTATCAAAAGAAACACCTTCTTTGGTTTGGTTCAGCAATCGCGTGCAGATGGGCCAGACTCTGCGCCCTAGAAAAACCATGAACCCTCAAGCGTTAACACCGGGCATTTATGGTTTATCTAATGGCATGCTCGATACTCCATGGCCAAAAGTACAACACCGTGTGGGTGCCTTTGCACAATTACTGGCAATGGATACGGGACAATTCAAACGAGCAGAGAGCTATTTGCGCATCATGGAAGACATGACGCAAGCCCCTGATGAATACTTACCTCAAACAGGCGTCTCTTATGAATGGGAGAAAGTTCTATCTTCAGCTTTCATCAGAACACCAAACTATGGCACTCGCTCAAGCTCACTGATTCGGG
Source organism: uncultured Polynucleobacter sp. (assembly GCA_937996825.1). GTDB lineage: Bacteria > Pseudomonadota > Gammaproteobacteria > Burkholderiales > Burkholderiaceae > Polynucleobacter. The sequence goes on from CALKUJ010000080.1 coordinate 4,901, forward strand.
TACGCAAAGATGGGCACTTTGAAGTAATCGAAAAGCGCTTCGATGCTGATAAAGAAATCGGCACTCAATTGTTTGAGGGGCAATTAGAGAACTTTCGACAAGCCAGCTCTCTTTAATGATCAGTAGATAAAACTACTTAGCTTGTCTAATCGGTAATTCCTTGAAGTACTTGAAAGTCGCACTGCCCATACAACAAATACGATCACGCTCATCGTAGAGTTTGGCTTCAACAAAAGCCATGGTTGGGGTTGCATGAACTGTCTTTGCAGCAACTCGCACGATGCCCTGAGCCGCTTGCATGAAATTAGCCTTAAGCTCAATGGTGACCACACCACGACCAGCTTCATCAGAAGCTCTGGCTGCTACAGCCATCCCAACATCCAGCAAAGTCAATAAGACACCGCCGTGAGCAACCTCCCAACTATTCTGGTGCTCAGGCTTCAGGGATAAGACCACCTCACCCTCACCCAATTCAGCGCGCAGACAGCGCACACCCAATAGTTTTAAAAATGGAACATCCAGTTCCACGCCCAGTTCTTTGAGTTGTTTTTGATCCATAGCCATATATTAATCGGGGTTATCCAGGGCTTAGAGAACTTTTCTGCAAATATTTGAAAAGCTACCTAGAATGAGGCATTAGAAAAATTATTACTTATGCCCTTTCATTTACCTGCCAGTGACTCTTTAGCACTGGTACAAAACCTCCAGCCGACCCCTATTCCAGACCCTTATTGGGTGGGTTTTTCTGAGCGCGCTGCCCAGACTCTAGGTATCCCTTCTCAGAATGGCTTACCTGTCGATCCTGCTTGGCTTCACGTCTTGGCTGGCAATCAGACTCAAGTAGGTGATCATTTGTTCAATCCCTACGCCACCGCCTACAGTGGTCATCAGTTTGGTGTTTGGGCTGGTCAGTTGGGCGATGGTCGTGCGATTTATTTGGGTGATGTGAATGGTCAAGAGCTGCAACTCAAAGGTGCCGGTAAAACAGCTTATTCAAGAATGGGTGATGGTCGAGCTGTCTTACGCTCCTCCATCCGAGAGTTTTTATGCAGTGAAGCCATGCACGCTTTGGGCGTCCCCACATCAAGAGCTTTGGCTGTCGTTGGATCAGACATGCCCGTGTTTCGAGAAACCAGAGAAACGGCTGCGGTTTGTGCACGCCTAGCTCCTAGCTTTCTTCGCATTGGCCACATTGAACACTATGGCCAGAATCACATGCATGAAGAATTGCGCCTGACCCTCGATCATCTGATCAAGTACCACTATCCTGAATGCGCCAATAGCCCCACACCTTATTTGAATTTACTCGAGCAAATTGCTTTGCGCACGGCTCGCATGGTGGCTCAATGGCAAGGATTGGGCTTTTGCCATGGGGTCCTGAACACAGACAACACCAGTCTATTAGGCTTGACCTTGGACTATGGTCCTTTTGGTTTTTTAGATACATTTCAGATTGATCACATTTGCAATCACTCTGATCACGGAGGTCGGTATGCCTATCATCGTCAAGCAGAGGTCTTGCACTGGAATTTGTATTGCCTAGCCAGTGCCATGCTTGAAGCTTTGCAAGAAGAACTCCACAGCTCTTTAGGCTTGGACCAAGAAGCAGCCATCAATAAAATCAAAGATACCTTGGACTGCTATAACCGAGAATATGCAGCCAACTGGCAAAACTTGTTCAGACAAAAATTGGGTTTAGGTATTGCCGATAGCAAGGACGTCGCTTTACTCGAAGAACTGTTACAGAGCCTGCATCATCATCAACTGGATCACACCCTCTTTTTTAGAAACCTTTCTGAGGGTCAAGATTTACCAAAATCATTAGAAACTTGGGGGCAGAAATACCAAGAACGTTTGAGCATTGAAAAGCTCTCCAAAGATCAGCGCTTAGAGCAGATGAGACAAATCAACCCTAAGTATGTCTTGCGCAATCATTTGGCGCAAAAAGCGATTGAATTGGCCCAGAAAAAAGACTTCTCAGAAGTGGCTCGTTTATTGAAGATTCTTGAGAATCCTTATGAGTCTCAAGCAGTATCTGAGGACTACGCCATGGGCCCTCCTCCTGAATTGGCTCACTTGGCCATCAGTTGTTCCTCATAAATGCTTTAAGCAAAGATTCAGACCATCACTCGTACAATGAACCTATGAAGAAAACCGATCAAGAATACCAAGCCACCTTGAGTGATATTGAGTACCGTGTCACCCGACAAGCTGCTACTGAATACCCTTTCAGTGGGCGCTATTGGGATCATTGGGAAGCTGGTCAATATGACTGTGTGTGCTGTGGCACACCTTTGTTTGCGTCTGACACCAAGTTTGATGCTGGCTGTGGCTGGCCGAGTTACTTTCAGCCTTTGAATGCCGATGTGATCGCTGAGCACAAGGACATGACACACGGCATGATCCGCACAGAAGTGCGCTGTAATCAATGTGACGCGCATCTTGGACATGTGTTTGAAGACGGTCCAAAACCAACGGGTTTGCGCTACTGCATCAACTCTGCTTCATTAAATTTTATTGCTGCAAAAGACATGGAAACAAATCAAAACAAAACAAATTTGCAAACCGCCACCTTTGGTGCAGGTTGCTTTTGGTGTATTGAAGCCATATACGAAAAATTAGATGGTGTAAAGTCTGTTGTATCGGGTTATGCAGGAGGACAAACAAAAAATACATCTTATTATGAAACAAGCTCTGGTAAAACTGGACACGCGGAAGTAACTCAAATTGTTTTTGACCCTAATAAAACTTCAGTTGAAGAGATTTTAAAAGTGTTTTTTACAGTTCATGA
>CALKUJ010000081.1 GCA_937996825.1 uncultured Polynucleobacter sp.
GACCAGCACGTTGAGACCAGCGGCTGCGATGTAATACATACCCGCTGTGAAAATGATCTTCAGGTAGAACTCGTTGTTCAACAGCGCTGGAACGATGACAGCCAAAGTAATGGCCAGCAAAGACAGTAAACGATGGTTTTTCATGTTTAAACCTTCTCCATCGTTTTGCGGCCAAAGAGACCTTCAGGTTTGACCATCAGCACCAGAATGATTAGTAGGAAGAGCGTTATCTCCCTCATCTCTGCGCGCCACAAACCAATCAAGGCTTCCAAGCAACCCAGCAAAATTCCTCCAGCTATACATCCACGGGGACTAGAGAGCCCACCCACGATGGCTGCAGAAAAAGCCTTGAGCGCGATGTTCAACCCCATGAAGACAGAAGCTGTTGTGATTGGCGCAATCAACAACCCTGCCAGACCTGCAAGTCCAGAAGACATGACGAATGCCAAAACCACGATGGCAGCAACGTTGATACCCATCAAAGCCGCAGCTTGCTGGTTAGTTGCCACTGCTCGCACAGCTTTACCAATTTTTGTTTTGCGTAAAACGTAGTCGAGACCTGCCATCACCGTGAGAGTGACCACGATGACCAAAATCTCCTGTGGCCTTACCCCTGCACCAGCTATTCGAATTACGTCATCACCTAAAGGCGAAGGCATGGCAATCGAACTGCTACCCCAAATTGCCATTGCCGTGTTCTGCAAAATAATGCCGAATCCAATGGTGCTCATTACCCAAGACATACCGCCTGACCCAAAGAACGGACGGATGGCTGAGTAGTACAACAGAACACCGATCAAACCCACCACAGCGAGAGTCATGACCAGTGCCAAAAGGTATCGCCCGATAGTCACATCGGACGGTTCCAAAACTGCTGTGTACGGTTTGCCTGCAAGCAGCAGCAGTGACCCCACAGCAGCAAAAGCACCCGCCACCAATACTTCACCCTGACCGAAATTGAGGGTTTTAGTTGTGGTGTGGGTGATGCTGAATCCCAGCGCTACGAGGGCATAAATCCCCCCGAGCGCCAGCCCGCTTAGTAGTGCCTGCAGGAGAGCCATCAGCGTTTGAGATCAGAGGAAGTCAAGGACTTGGTGATCGCGTCCGAATAATTCGTAACCTTGCCATCTTTCCACTTGCCAAGCTGGAAGTCTTCAACACCCAAACCTTCGTGATCGGTTTTTGAGAAAGGTTTCTTGTAGTTTTTGACGATGCCTTGTACATCAGGCATGCCCGTCTCAAGAACTGCTGCAACTTTGGCACCATCAGTTGTTCCTGCTTGCTTAATAGCGGCAGCGACAAGCATCACGGAGTCATAGGACTGAGCAGCTGACACAAAAGTCACCATGCTTGGATAACGCTCACGCACTCGTGCAGCAAGCGCTGCAGATCGTGCATTGCTGTCTTCTGCAGTAGAAGTCGCAAAGATCAAATGCTCAGCCAATTTTTTACCTGCCGTATTCACCAACACAGAACTCATGTTGCCCCATGTACCGATAGCAGTAGGCATGTAATTAATCTTCTCCATGCTACGCAACGTGTGGGCATTGCCATCAGCCAAACCGTAAATCAAGACTGTGTCAGCTCCTGCATCACGAATCTTGGCGAGCTGCGAGGTCATGTCAGTGTCTTTAGGGCCAAATTTTTCGACAGCAACAGGACTGAGTCCGTGCATCGCCAAAACTTCTGTCGCGTCTTTTACCCCTTGAGTACCAAAACCTGTGGAGTCAGCGATGAAAGCAATCTTCTTGTTCTTGCTTGACTTCACCGCATATGCCAAAAGCAAACCGACTTGTTCACGGTCAACCATTGACACGCGGAAGATGAAGTTCTGCGCTTCATTTTGGTAACGCTTCGTGATGTCAGTTGCAGTCGCAACAGGAACGATCACAGGAACTTTTTTCTGCTGAGGAATATGCAACCAAGCCAAGGCGTTGCCTGAGTTGGTAGGACCAACGACGACAGCAACTTTTTCGCTGTCGATCAACTCGGTCATGTTTTGAATGGACTTTGGAGGTGTGCCCGTGTCATCACGAACAACTGGGATGACCTTTTTGCCTAATAAACCACCAGCCTTGTTGATATCTTCAATCGCCAGTTCGAAACCATGGCGAGCAGCCATGCCCAACTCCGCAGCAGCTGTACCAGATTGGTCAGCGTTGAAGCCAAATTTAATGTCTTGAGCAAAAGCAGAACCTGCAAATGCCACCAGAGCGGCTGCCAGCACTGCTGATAGACGATGTGTTTTCAAGTTATGGGCCATAGATGTCTCCTTGTGTAAATTCGTTAAGGTGCGTGAACTGTATTACCTCTGTACCAGTCATTAAAGGTACAGTTATTAAGGACAGTTAGCCAACCATACCTTTTTAGGTGGAAAAGTGTCATAGTCTTAGCAACAACAGTTTTTCTATCTCCATGGCCAGCAAACCCACCATCGCCCAAAACTTTGCCGACTCCATTCGCCGCCAAATTCACGAAGGGGCATATCGACCAGGCCAAAAATTGCCCTCTTTGCGCGAACTGTCCGATCTATATGGATATTCCAAAAATACAGTCGTTGCGGCATTCGAGTTGCTAGTTGCTGATGGTGTTTTAGAGCCACGTCGAGGGTCTGGGTTCTATGTGACGAAGATGACAAAAGCAGCACATCAGGAAGAGGAAGTGAATTCTCTGGATCGCGCGATGAATATCGTTTGGATGATGAGAGAACAGTTCAAGACCGTCCCAGATGCGCATCCACTCGGGGATGGATTTCCACCCACTGAGTGGCTATCGGATCTGCGCCTTGACAAATACCACCCTAAGGTCGTTCGCAGTGGCATGGGGACAGTTTTTCGCTACGGGAACCGTTTCGGATACATGCCTCTACGAGAACATCTTGTTCACAGATTAGAGTCGTTTGGCATTGGTGCTAAACCTAGCCAAATTTTGCTGACTCAAGGGGCCAACAGCGCCATGGATCTTGTCATCCGCTACTTCGTGCCTCCAGGCGCTGCGGTGCTGGTAGATGATCCCGGTTACTACCTGCTCTTCGGAAAATTGAAACTAGCGAATGCCAAAATCATCGGCGTGCCAAGATTGGCAGACGGTCCCGATCTGGATGCGTTGGAGCAACTGATGGCGATACATAAGCCCCGGCTCTTTTTCACCCAGTCTTCCTGTCATAACCCAACGGGCACAGATATCTCACCGGGCAAGGCTTTTCGCATACTCAATCTCGCTCAAGAACACAACGTGATGATTGTTGAGAACGATGCATTGGCTGATTTCAAACCCTTGTCTACCCCTCGTCTAGCAGCACTAGATCAATTGGAAAGAACCATTTATATCGGCTCATTTTCTAAGTCATTCTCAGCTTCGCTTCGGGTGGGCTACATAGCATGCAGTGACGATCTCGCAAGTGAGTTGGCAGACTTAAAAACACTGGTTTCTACAAACTCATCTGAGTATTGCGAGAGAACTGTGAACGTGATCTTGCGCGAAGGTCACTATGAACGGCACATGGTCCAACTTAGAGATAGAGCGACTGAAGCGACATCAGTTGCACGCGATGTGCTGGCTAAACTTGGAGCAGAAGTATTGGGAAACAGCGCTCAATCCTTGTACCTTTGGGCTAGCCTTCCAGGCCACTCAGACACACATGAACTCGCACAGAAACTTCAAAAGCAGAACATCCTTCTTGCACCAGGCAGACTCTTTTGTGTCAACTCGAATGAACCTTGCGCATGGTCAAGATTTAACACAGGGGCTCTTGCTGATCAAAAAGTCTCGGCAGCACTATTCAAGGCTTTGAGCAAACTAAGGTGATTTTTTCAAAGACCAGCAACAAAGAACCATTTGCAACACATTGGTCAAACCATCAGCTCATGCTATTGAAATAATCAAGAAAATAGCGCAATAAAAAAGGGTCGCGAACGGCCCTTTTTTGTTGCGCGAAAAACGCTTTACTTGCCAGCAGCGTGCTTGGCAATCAAAGACTTTGCACCATCGAGCATTTGCTTGCCGTTGTGGCCTTTGGCGTTCATGTCTGACACCCATGCATCAAACAAAGGTTGTGACAACTTTTTCCAGTTCTCCAACTCAGCTTTTGGAATCACGTTGGTCGTGTTCTTGGTGGTCAGCTTCTTGCCTTCCGCATCGGCCTCGAAGAACGCCTTGCCGGCCATGCCAGACAACGATTGGCCGCTGTTGCGGTCAATCACGCGCTTGAGCTCTGGCGACAACGAGTCGTACTTGGCTTGGTTCATCGCGAAGATGAACACAGAGGTGTAGAAGGCTGGCTCAGCTGGGTCAGTCTCAGAGTGGAATTTCACCAACTCTTGAATCTTCACCGCAGGCACCACTTCGT